>DASVNL010000032.1:0-43649 GCA_036383875.1 Thermoanaerobaculia bacterium | reverse complement strand
CTTTCGTCTTCCGACCCATCATCGCGTCAGATCCACTGACCACGCGGTCAGTGAACCTAACACACGGTACGATCCTTCCACCAGAGGGTCAACCCGCCAGCCGACACGGTTCGGTGACGGGTTGTGTCAGCCTCAGGGGGTCGGGACCCGGACGAGGATGGTCCCGGCGTCGTGATCGTCGCGCCCATCCATGCCGTAGATGCGCAGGCGGTAATCGCCCGGACGCACCAGTCCTCGGGGGATGACGATGTTGAAAGAGTCCTTGTCGTCGAGCTTCGCATCGTTGATGCGGATCGGCTCTTCACCATCGCGGACCATCTCGATGCGATAGCTCTCGTAACGGACGCCGGTGAGCGGTCGCAGGCTCATCGCGTAAAGGTCCCCGACCCCAATGAGCGTTTGCGGAATTGCGCCTCCGCGCGGCGTGTCCGCATCGAACTCCTGAAACTCGCGCACCACGACCGGCCCGGTGATCGCGAGGCCGCGATAGTGGCGCGCCCGCCCTTCCGCGTAGACGAACAGTCCGAAGAACACGACCGCGAGGAGCGCCGCGACCGCGGTCGGAAAGTTCCGGAACCGCACGATCTTGCCGTTTGCGCCAAGTCGCGACTGCAGCGCGTTCCACGCCGCATCGACCTCGGCCTCGGGAACGTAATCCGCGTCGCCCGGTACTGGCGCTTCGGGAAACTCCGCGCTGTAGGCGCGCGCCAGCTCGGGATACGCCAGAAGCATCTCGCGAATGCGATCCGCCTCCTCCTCGGACATCTCGCCCCGGCTGTATGCAAACATCTCTTCCGCCGTCGGCGGCTCGCCGAACTTCCGGCGCGCCTCGGCGATCAATTCGCGATTCGCTTCCTGCCACTCCGACTGATTGGTCATGACTCATCCTCCGGGTCAGCGACTCCAAGCCGCTCGCGCAACAACCGTTTGCCATCGCGGATGCGCGACTTCACCGCGTCGACCGAGCTTCGCAGCAATCGTGCGATCTCTTCGTATGAAAGCCCATCCAGCCACCACTGCAACGCCTCGCGCTGGCCCTTCGGCAATTTCGTGATCGCCTCGCGCAACCGTTGCCGCCGCTCGCCTTCGATCATGCTGTCGATCGGGTCGGTGACCAACGCGCGCGGCGCCTGGAACCCAGCCGCGGGATCGTCCAACGAAACCGGCCGGACACTTCCGCGTCGCTGTGTAGACAGTGAGCGGATGTGGTTGTATCCGACGTTGCGCGCGATGGCCTCGAGAAACGCCCACTCAGCGTCGCCGCGATATTCACGGATGGCTTTGAAAAACCGGACGAATGCGTCCTGTGTCAATTCCTCTGCATCTTCTTCCGAAACTTTGAAGACGCTTCGAAAAAAGCGACGCATGCGCTGGTAATAGCGTTTGTACAGAGACCGGAACAGATCGTCGCCGCCACCGCCGCCGTTCTGATTGGTCATGATTCGTCTCCGATCGCGCGAAGCGCGTATCTTAGTGAATGCGTGAAACAAAGAATCATTTGCATTCTTCTATCTCTCTGCAGCCTTTTGCCGGCCTGCACAAAGGAAGACACGGCCCGATTCGAAAAGGGGCGAACCCCGCCCGCAGATTTACCGCGAGCCTGGGAACTCGCCACCGCCGAGGTAGCCGCTGATCCCAGTTCCCCTTCTAAGCAGTACAAATTGGCCGTCATTCAGGAAGAGCTCGGCCTGACCAGATTGGCCATCGCGACGTTCGACAACGTCGTAAAGATGAATGAGGGCGAATGGAGCCGCGAAGCCCGCAAGCGTCGCGATGAATTGCTGAGCATCCCGCCGCCGCTCGTCGCAGATCGCGACCGGTTTATAGCTGCCGTTCAAAGAGGCGATCGCGCGACGATGCAGCAATTCGTCAAGGCCTTCCCTTCGCCCGTCGCGTCCTATTTCGAATTGGGGGATCCGAATCCTTTACTTGCAACCGTATTCGCCGAAAATGGCGATCGCTTTCCGAGTGACCTCCTGGCTGCGGGCTTTGTCATCGGGCATCCTCCTGTTGCCTCCAGTGGCCCGTTGAAAGCGTTGTCCGACTACAACACCGGGTTTGCGCTGTATTCGATGCAAGATTATTCGGGGGCAATCGCACGATTGAAGCCGGCATTCGACGCCGCAATGAAGGCGACCTACCCGTCGCTTCGGTACAGAGCCGCCCTACTTCTCGCCGAGTCTCACAACTTCCGGGGCGAGTACTTGCAAGCCTTACCGTACTTTGACGAACTGGAGCGCGACTCAAACGTTCAGTATCAATCCATCATTGGCCGAAGAATTCTGACTCATCAGTATCTCGGTCGCGATGACCTGGCGTGGAAAGATGCGTTACGGATCGTGGACCTCTTCCCCCGAATCACTGATCTTCGCGAGCGCCACATCGCCTACGGCTCAATCGCCACGATTCTCCGATTGCAAGGCCATCCCCGCTTGGGGCTCCTCTATCAGGAAGTCGCCGTCGAGGACATCAAGCGCGCCGTCGCTCTGGCTCCAGCCGGGCGTGCGAGCAAACCTAAGCAGGAATACGCCGTCGCGCTGCGCGCACGCGCCGCACTCGAGCTCGAACTGGGACGCGAAGCCGACGCTGCGCTCGACATTGACCTCGCCCAACGCGTGCTCGACTCCGCTCAACTGGGTACTGAAACGTACAACCTGGTGCGATCGGAGATCGACGAAGTCGAGGCGCAGTTGCTCGCCAAGAGCAAGCCGGCCGAGGCAGTAAAGATTTTCACGAAAGCCATCGACACGGCTACTGGTGAAAATCCGACGCGGCTCTTTCTCCTCTACCTCAAACGCTCAGCCGCACATCGTTTTGCCGGCGACTCTGCGAGCGAACAGAAGGACGTGGTCACGGCGTTGGAGGTCCTGAGGAAAGAGCAGGAGGCGCTGCTGCGCGGGCGTGAGCGCGGGAAGTTCGAGGAATTCTCCACGCCATACTTCTCCCGCTTTCAGTCGCATTACCACGCGCAGATCGAAAAGCAGGCCGCGCGGCAAGAGACGGAGGCGGCTCTCGTTTCGGCGGAACAGGCGCGCGCGTTCGAGCCAATGTATCTCGCGTTGCACTCGCGGACGCCGCCGGCCGGGTTTCACAAAATCGAGTCTTTGCGCGAGCTGAAAGACGCGCATACGTCCCTCCCTGCCGGTACGTACATCCTCGAATATCTGGTCCTGGAGAATCACACCTTCGTGTGGCTCATCTCGCGTGACGACGTCAAGCTCTTCAGACTTCGCGCGACGCGGGGACAGATCGAAGCTTGGGTCGCGACGCTTCACGCCGCCATCGCGGATGGATATGAGCAGAGCTTCGACGATGGACTACGCGCTCCCTACGACGGACTTCTTGCGCCGGCACTGACGTCGGTCAAACACCCGATGCCTCGCTTCATCATCGTCCCGGATGGGCCGATGCACGCGCTGCCATTCGAGGCATTAAAGGACGACGCCAATCGATACCTGATCGAAAAGGGTCCCGTGTCGGTGGCCGGCAGTGCGTCTTTATTTTTCTATGCAGTAGCGCGCGATCGGGAATTACCCCGCGATCCCCACGGCAAGGTTCTGGTCGTCGGCGATCCGGCATTTTCACTCGAGGACTTCGTCGGCCTGGGACGGCTGCCGAACGCCCGGATGGAGCCGGCGAGTCTCGCCCAATATTATGGTTCCGCGGTCACATCGCTCGTCGATACCGAGGCTACGGTGCCCGAATTTCTGTCGCACGCGCGGCAAAGCTCCATTGTTCATTTCGCCGGTCACGCGAAATCCGACAGCGCGGCGCCCTCGCAGTCGATGCTGGTGCTCGCTCCTTCGGGCGCAGACCGGGGGAAGCTCACGGCGGAGCGCCTGCTCGCCAACTTCGACACCCTTGAAAAAACTCGTCTCTTCGTTCTGGCCGCGTGCAGTACCACGGATGGCCAGTCCATTGGGCCGGAAGGACTCTCGTCTCTAGTGCGGCCGCTGGTTGCGGCCAATGTTCCGGGAATCGTCGGCACGCTTTGGAAGGTGAATGACGCCACAGCACACGATCTGTTCGTGTCATTTCATCGTCACTATCGCGAAG
This sequence comes from Thermoanaerobaculia bacterium, assembly GCA_036383875.1. Classification (GTDB taxonomy): domain Bacteria; phylum Acidobacteriota; class Thermoanaerobaculia; order Gp7-AA8; family Gp7-AA8; genus QHVT01. The sequence goes on along the minus strand of DASVNL010000032.1, from coordinate 39,593 downwards.
GAGCCGATATGGCAGCGGCGCTGAGAAAGGCGCAGCTCGAAATGCTCCCGAGAAAGTCAGCAATGGTGTGGGCCCCGTTCCAGGCAGTCGGATTTGCGACTTCGCCGTACGGCACCACACCAGCACTGGAGGAAAAACAAATTGAGCACCTTCATCCTGAGAATTCTGTTCACCGGCCTGATGGCCTTCGTCCCCAATGAGAACGGCACGGAAGTGACCGTGCTGCTTCTCAACGCCGATCACTATCACACGTCCGACGGCGCCGCCCTGCAGGCCCACACGCCCATCCTTTATGCGCGTGCCGGCGACTGCACCGGCGACTGCGTCACCAACAACAGCACCATCGCCAACACCACCTTCCGCGATACGCCGTCCACCGCGGTGGACTCACTCGAAACCGCATTGGGCGACGGCAGCGCATGGCTGATCGCCGGCTCCGACATCACTGTCGAGAAAGCCAGCTCCGGCGCGGCCAATCTCCCAGCCTTCAATCTCCGCGACAACGTGCGCGGCACGACCAACGGCAATCCCAAAGTCATCCCGACGACGACCAGCGAGCGTGAAGACATCTCCTGGATCGCCAGCCTCAATACCGTCTGCGGTGGCGGCTGCACGCTCGACGCCGACGTGTTCGATACGATCCCGCCGGAGCTCATCGCCGCGCGCTTCAAGCTGTCCGCCGGCGATCTGTACACGTTCGGCATTGCGCGCATCGGCAGTGACGTCACGCCCGTGCATTTCAATCGCCTCGACGGTACCGGCAGTAATTCCGCCTACGTTCAGGCCGTGGCCACGTGGGTCGGCGCCGACATCACTGTGACCGGCGACAGCGTGAAATTCGTTGAATCGAAATACGCCGGCGGCGGCCGCACAATGACGCTCTCTCCCGACGTGTCGGGCAAGGTCGAAGTGGCGGTCGTGAATCTCCCGCCGTTCGTTCCGCCGGCGTCGTCGAACAACAACGCCCCGCAGGCCGGCAAGCACTTCGAGATGTATTACGAGTTGCTCGAAGAGCCGCCGGCGCGCGAGGAGCGCCTCGTGCCGCGCGCAGGCGCGGTCGGCGAAATCGAGGTCCCCGAGGTGACGTGGTCGAGCATCCACCCCTCGGGCACGACGGCGTCGGCGCTGCTCACCGCGCTGCGCTTCGATGTCGGACGGACGCTGTACGACCGCTCCCTCTGTCCCCCGACGACCTGGCCGTAATCCCACACTTCCATTCGACGGCTCGCCATCGCTTGATGGCGAGCCGTTCTCTCATCAGGAGGCGTCATGCACCGCCTGCTCGCTATGACTCTGCTCACTCTCTTTCTGGCCTGCGATGCCGATCCTGTCGCCGAGGCTCACATCAAAGCGTCGGATGAGCTCACAGAACGCTACAGACAATTCCCCAAGTGGAGCATCCGTAGTTACGCCGCCGGCAACGATTGTCAGGTGCTGCTCGTGCAGACCGGCCAAGCGCTGACTGACAACATCGTCGAGGCGTTTCAATACGGCTCGCCGAAATACAAGGTCTACGAAGGCGGCATTCAGAAATTCGCCGCCGACCGTAGATTTCGCGCCGTCACCTACCGAGACGTCAATGAACGTTTGTGGACTTACGGCGCCACGACTGAAAAGGAAGCGCGGTCGCTGGAACCGTGCGGATCGTGGCCATGAAATTCGTTCTCGCATTCACCTGCCTGATCGCGATGACCGCGGACGCGCAAACAGTTCGCAAACGCGCGGTGATCATCGGCATCGACGATTACACCGCGTCGACCATCCCAAAAGTACGCAACGTCGAGCATCGCGGCTGGCCTGATCTCCGTGGCGCGGCACGTGACGCACAATTGCTCCGCGAGCTATTGACGTCGCGATACGGATTCGCGACGGGCGACGTCGTCACGCTCCTCAATCAACGCGCGACACGCGTCGCAATCCTGCGAGCCATCGACGATCTCGTGAACGCGTCACGCAAAGGCGATGTCGCGTTCTTCTACTTCGCCGGGCACGGCTCGCAAATTCCCAATTCGCTGTCCGACGAACTCGATCGGCTCGACGAATCAATCGTTCCCGCCGACTCGCGTCGCGGCGCGCCGGACATTCGCGACAAGGAACTGCGCACGCGCTTCAACGCGATCCTCGATCGCGGGACGCACCTCACGCTGCTCCTCGATCATTGCAACAGCGGCTCGTCCTTCCGCGGATCACCTCGCACGCGCAGCATTCAGCCCGCGACCACCGACGTGCGCGATCGCACAGACTACGGCCCGCGACCCGAAACGCGCGGCGCGCTCGTGATCGCGGCTGCACAGGACAATGGCACCGCGTGGGAATCGTTGGGCGACGACGATGAACTGCACGGCGACTTCACGTGGGCATTCCTGCACGCTCTGCGCGACGCGACACCGCACGAGTCCGCGCAACAGACGTTCCTTCGCGCCCATGCGCGGATGCGCGCCGAGCATCCCGATCAGCAGCCCGTGCTTGCGGGAACGAGCGCCGCTCGCAATCGACCCTTCCTCGACACGCGACTCCACCTTCGCGATCGACAATCGGTTGTCGCGATCGAACGCGTCGATGCGAACGGCACCGTCGTCGTGCAGGGCGGCTGGGCGAACGGCCTCGCGATCGGCAGCATCCTCAAGACGCGCGACAACGCGTCCCGCCTCGTCGTCACCCGTCTCCTCGGCATTCACCGCAGCGTCGCGCGCATCGAGCGTGGCCGCGTCACCGCCGGCGCAATGCTCGAAGTGAGCTCGTGGGCCGCACCTCCGTCGCGACCATTGCGCGTGTGGTCGCAATCGCCGCTGACCGGCATCATCGATTCCAGCGACGGCTTCCAGATCGTCGCAACTGCGGCAGACGCGGACTACATCCTCGCGAGCAAAGGTCAAGAGCACGCGTGGATTCGCACCGGCGCGCGAAATGAACGAAGCGCGTGGATTGCGAACCGTGCGTCGCTGCGCGAGTCCGCGTTGACGCTGCGCAAGATTCACGGCTGGCGAAATCTCGAGTCTCCGCCCGGGCCCGCCGCGCCGTACCGGCTCGCGCTGCAACGCGAAGCCGATCGGTCGCTCGTCACCGGCAACACGCTCATCGGTGGCGAGCGCTATCGCGTCGTATTGCAAGGCACGAATCGCAGGGCGCCGAAACGCTACTACTACGCGTTCGTGATCGACAGCCACGGCAAAAGCTTTCTCGCGTTCCCACAAAGCAGCAACGGCTCGGTCGAGAATCGCTTTCCTCTTGGTGAAATCGCATCCACGATCACCCTCGGCGACAACTCCGTCTTCGAGGTCAAGCCGCCGTATGGCGCCGATTTGTTCTTTCTCTTGTCGACCGAAGAGCCGCTGCCGAATCCGTCGGTGCTCGACTGGGATGGCATTCGCGCCGGCCGCACGCTGACGACGAGCGCGTGGTCGATCGAAAGAGCGGCGTTTGAATCCGTGCCGCCGCGTAAACTACGGCGTTGACAAGGAGCCGCCATGTCCACTGACGCACTTGCCACTCCCGCCGCCTCGGCGCCAGCACAACCGGCGCGCAGCGCCATGCCGGTTTATCAACTCTTCATGCTCGCGCTTTGCGTGCTCGCGCTTGCGGGCGTGGTCGCGCAGAACGCGGTCGATCACGACTCGCAGATTGAAGGCGTGTTGATGTATGCGGACACGGCGATCTGCATCGCGTTCGGGATCGATTTTCTGATCACGTTGTGGCGCGCGCCGAATCGGATGAAGTATTTCCTCACGTGGGGCTGGCTCGACCTGCTCTCGTCAATTCCGATGCTCGACGTCGCGCGGTGGGGTCGCATTGCGCGCATCGCACGCATCGCGCGATTGCTGCGCGGACTTCGTGCCGCGCGGGTGCTCTCGACTGCGATTCTCAGTCGCCGTAAACAATCGACATTGCTCGCCGCGACCTTGCTCGCCGTGGTTCTCGTATTCGCAGGCGCGACTGCGGTTTTGCATTTCGAAGATCCGAATACCGGGAACATCATGACGGCCGAGGATGCGATTTGGTGGGCGATCACCACGATCACGACCGTCGGGTACGGCGACAAGTTCCCAATGACCACCGCCGGACGCATGGTCGCCGCGTTGTTGATGACTGCGGGCGTCGGACTCTTCGGCGTCGTCTCGGCGGGACTCGCGACCTGGTTCCTGTCGCCCGATCAGAAAGCAGAAACGAACAGCAACAACGAGCTGCGCGAAGAGATCGCGGCGTTGCGACGCGCGATCGAACAATTGCAGCGCAACTGACGCGTCACGCCAGCGCCGCGTACCTCTTGAGCAACGCGTCGACGAGATTGCGTTCGAGCGGCGTGAGCGGCAACTCGCCGAGCGTGCGCAAATCCCGCGTGACATCGCCCGCGATTTCCAATCGCGGCGCGAGCGCGTTCTCCAACGCATCGCGCAACGGCGCTGCATCGGCGATGCGTTGAGCCGCGGCGAAGTGCGAGTTGCCGAGGGCGGAGTCGGAGGCGAAGAGTTGCCCGTCGGCGTGTTGCGAGATCACGCCGACCGCGCGTGCGAGCAGCACCTGCTCGTACGCGTTCCGCACTGGCGTCCCGAGAATGAGCTCGGGCGGCAGCAGATCCGCGACGTCGGCGGACTCGCGCTGCGATGCAGCTTCGTATTGCGCGCGGTAATACTCGATTTGCCCGAGGACGTAGGCCGGATAGTGCAGGACGCGCGTGATCGCGTGGACGCGCAATGCATCCGACGACGCCTTGAAATGCGCGCTCGGAAAGCGACGCTGCAGCTGTTCGAGCCACGTCCGATCGCTGCTGTCTGCCCACAACGTCGCGTCGCGCTGCATCGCGTTCTGCGCGTGCAGATCGTCGTCGCGCACTTCGATCAGCGGCGCGCTCGTATCGGTGAATCGCTTCATGCGCTGCGTGAGTTTCGGCTCGCTCGCGACATTCGCCGCTGCATCGGCGAGCGTGAACTTGCGGAACGCGTCGAACGCCGTCGCGGTGTACGCGACGATGCGTTCGCGCAGATCATCGAGCGCCAGTTGTCGCGACTGCGCGCGCGTGATCGGAAACTCGCGCACGAATGGCTTGCGATCCTCGATCGTGCGCTCGTACCACGCGTCGACTTCCGCGTCGTCCACGATCGCGATCGTCAGTCCGCTCGAGACGATCGACGCCGGCGTCAGCGCCGCTGCCAGTTCCTCGAGCTCGACGCGTCGCGCGCGCACGGCGTCTAGCGTCGTCTTCGCGACGTCGCGCGTTTCGCGCAGCACACGGATCGTCGTGCGGCGATGCGCCATGTCGTATTCGAATCGCAGCTCGTCGTTGTGCGCCGCGTTCTTCGACTGATCGGTCGCCGCGATCTGTTCACGCAGTCGCGCCAGTGCCGCGCGCGCACCGCTGACGAGCGGTTGGATTTGATTGAAGTAGCGATACGTGCAGACGATCGCGAAGGTCAGCAGGCCGAGGCCGGTGGCCCAGTGGATGCGCTCGAGGTTCGGGCGCAGCAGACCGAAAACGAATGGCAGCCCATACATCGCGGCGACGCCCGCGATCGCGGTGAGGACCTGCTTGCGCAGCCAGTCGCGTCGCAACTCCAGCGCCTCACGCACCGCCTGCTCCGCGCGCGGCAACTGCGCAAACAATTCGCGCAACGTCTGCTCGCGCCCCTCGGTCTCCGCCATCAGTCGCGCCGTCTCCGCCTCGCGCGCCGCGTTGCGCGCGACGTTGTTCTCCCGCTCCTCCGCGAACAGCACCTCAGGCACGCGTTGCAACAGTGCGGATTTCTCGCGTTGCATTTCCTCGAGTTGCTCCGCCGCGGACACCGGCGACAGCGACTCCGCGACGAGCTTCTGATCCTGCATCAACGTCTCGAGCTCACGGATGCGCTTGCGCGCGGCGTCGCTCGTCGCGGTGTTGGGCGTGAACTGCAACTGCTTGTCGAGAGCCGCCGTCGCCGCGCCGATTTCCGTCACGAGATTGCGCGGCGCGAGCTCCGCGTCCGGACGCAAATCCGGCAGCGGATCGAGCAACGCGTCGAGCAGCGCGATCGCCGAGTCGTATCCGTCGCGATCGAGCGTCTCGTCGACGACGCGCGCGAGTCGCGTCGCGAAGTCGCGCGATGTCTGCTCGCCCTGCTTCGCGAGCGTCTCGAGATTCTTGAGATGCGTCGTGTCGCGAAACGATTTCAACTCGGCGCGCACCGCCGCGATCAATTCGTCCGCACTGCGCGTCTGCTCCGTGACGTGCGCACGCGCCTGGAATCGCTGAAAGAGCGACTGCCCCGCGTCGACGCCGATGCGCGCGAGCGGCGTCGTGAACTCATCGCTCGCGACGAACTGCTTTGCCGCAAGTTGCGCGTGCGATGGCTCCTTGCCGGCGAGCAACGTCTCGCGCAGCAATTGCACCGCGAATCGCGGCTCGAGCCGCCGCAGCGCGATGTCGCGCGGAAACACGAGCTCCGCGTATCCGAACGAACTGAACGTCGGATGCATCCCGCGCGGATGGAGGCCAGGCAGCGCGCCGCTCATCTCCGGCTCGTGTAACAGCGAGCCCGCAACGGCATCCGCGTAGGCATCGAGCGCCGTGTCGATCGCGCCGAACCGCACGCGCGCGCCGTTGGTCGCGTCGAGCAGCCACACTTCGTCGAACGCTTTCGCACCATCGGCGCTCAGCGCCTTCAGCAACGCATATGCATTCGCATAGTCGCCCTTCTCCTTCGCCCCAATCACCTCGGGCATCAAGCAGAGAATCTCAATCGTGAAGAACGACACCAGGTGGCGCGACTCGTAATGACGGCGAATGCGCTGCACCGTCTCGATGAGCGTCAATCGTGCGGGCCCGGACGCGGCCAGCACGACCATCACCAATTCGCGCGGACTGAGATCGTCGCGCACGCGCAGCGGACTGTCGGGACGCTGGCGCTGCGCGTGAATTGACTGAATCGCATCCTCGAGCGTCGTCGCTCCAATGGCGCGGCATTGCACGAGATCGTCGAGCTCGAGCTGCGACGCGATGCGTTGTTGCACCGCCATTGCGAGCGGCGCCGAGGCATCGTCGAGGGCGAGAATGCTAACGGGCTTGAGCATCAGCTCAGCGTCTCCATCCGCCGCACGTAATCCTCAATGGCCAGAATCTCGTTCTCGACTTGATCCTTCACCACCGGATCGACGGCCGTCCCGCTCATCTGCTTCGAGAGCGTGTCCGTGTAGTCCTTGAGGATCTGAATGACGCGCACCGCGCCTTCGCGCGTGACTACGGCATCGATCGATTCCTCCGCTTCCTGAACGAGTTCCCGATTTTTCTCGAACGCGTTGTAGGCCGGCACGCGGCCCTGCGCGAGTCGAACCATGTTGTTGTCGAGGCGCTTGCCGCCCTTCGACTTCATCGAATACCACGCGCCCTCGCGCTTGATGATCGCGAACGGCTCCGGCGCCTGCGCGAGCGCGAACCACCGCAATGCCTCGCCGTCGCCACTGCGCGGAATGAGGTTCTGTAGTTCCTTCCAGTCGCGGTGAAGGTGACACGAGATGATCTTGTTCGGATCGGTATACGCGCGCTCCATGTCTTCAATGTCGGCAAGCGCGAACAGCGGAATGCCGGTCTTGACCTTGAACAGGAGGATGCGGTTCGCGTCGCGCGTCGAGACCATGCCCGGTTGCGCGTTGCCCTTGGGAACGCCCGTCGCATAACGCGCCGCCTTGAGCACCGTCGACTCCGCGTCTGAAACGCCGTAGTGATAGAACTCATTGATGATGGTTTGATTGACGACCGGAATTCTGCCGAGGTCGTAACGCCAGAGAGGAACGGCGAGATTATCCAGGCGCTTCAATTCCTGCGACACCGCATCCGGCGAGAGACGGCTCAGGATGTCGTCCATCGTGAGTGACGTGAGCGGCTCATAACATTTCTCGACGAACTGGCGAATGTCCGCGTGGACTTCGGCCGCGCGCAGTCCGGCCCACTGCGAGAGCGAGCCGTTCGCGTGATGATCGGCGTACCACTTCACGAAGTCATCGCCGAGAACCTTCGGACGTTGTGCGCCGGGATCGAAGGCGACGGTCTGTTCGAACAACCGCGACGACCCGCGCGGGTTCGTCGCGTCGAGATACTGCTGCTCGAATTGCTTGCGCGATGCATTGAGGTTTTCGCGGATGCGGTAGCAGGAATTGAGGATCGATTGCGTGTGCGCATGCAGCGTCGAATAAAGCTCGGCGGCCTTCTCGAGTCGCGCGACACGAATCGTCAGTTCGGTCTCGCGATCGACCAGTCCGCCGTACACTTCGCACGCCGTCTTCACGCGCGCCTCGCGACTAAAGAACGCGCCCGCCGCCTCCGTAATCTGATCCTCGGCCGGCTTGAAGCTCAGCGCCTTCAGCTTCGTGCGCTCCTCCTTCGCTTCGCCGTCCATCATGTTTTGGTACCACTCCAGCTTCGCCTGGAGCTTCTCGAAGAAGCGCTCCGCGCGCGTGAATCCATTGATGCGATTCACCTTCGCTTCCCATAGCGTCGTGATCGCTGCCACGCAGTCATCGCGTAATTTCTCGAAATTCGCGCCGATGGCCTGCGCAATTTGACGCTCGGCGCGCGAGCGATGCGTGGTGTGCAGATTCTTGATTGCGCCGAGGGCCTTGTTGTCGAAGGTGAGTTGCGTGAGCGGCATCGGGATGCGCAACTGACCGCCGCCCTCGCGCTGACTGAGAAATTCGACGACCTGATCGGCCTCGTCTTCGCGCAGGCGGTTCTGGTCGATGAAGCGCTGCACCTCTTCTTCGACTTCGGAATCCGCGACAGCGCCATTGAGGAGATCATCATTGACGAGGCGTTTCGCGTCCTCCCACATCAGCGCGTCGAACGTCGGCATCGTCAGCGACGCGACGCCGAAACTGCAGTACTGCGGCGAACGTCCTTTGACGCGACCCGCGGTCGCAATCTGGGTCTTGATGTTGTCGACGGCGTTCGCGCTGTCGGTGCCGATCTGCGATCCGATCTGGACGTACATTCCGTCTGCGATCAGGCCGAGGAGATCGTTCTGTTCCATGACGACCCGGCCTTGCTCGTTGATGCTGTCGATCAGATAGACGACGTCGAACGGCGGCCGCGTCACCTCGACGCGGCGCATGCCATAGTCGATCGTGAGACTGCCTTTCATCGTCGAGAGATATTCAATCTCTTTCAGCGCGCCGTACGCGTTCGGCTTGACGAGCGCGACTCCCGCGTAGCGCGTGAAAATCCCGGGCAACAACAACACGCCGGTGAAATTCGAGTTCTCGTCGCTGCCGATGATGTCGCGCGCGATGAACGCGACGTCGAGAAATGTCCCACTGCCAGTGCCACCCGCGAGACTGCCGACGATGTGCACTTCAACGCCCGCACGATTCGAGATCTGAAATTGATCCGAATACATCTGCTTCTGATTGCGGATGTTTCGCACGTCGTCGATCGCGCGCTGGATCCGCGCGCGCACCTCTTGCGCCTTCGCGAAGAGCGCCAGGCGTCCGCGCGCACGCACCTGGCCGGCGCCCGCGATGATGGCCTGCGTCGGAATTTCGGGCGGCCACCATTCATCGAGATGCGGATTCGTTCCATTTCCCACGAGATTTCCGGGATTGCCGACCTGCAGGACGTACATCTCGTTGTGATCGAGCCCACCCTCCTGCGGGGCCTCCTCCGTCCGCGTCGTCCCCTCGGCGTTCTCCGTCGTGTCGATCGAGAGGAAGCGAATGATCGGCGGCACCGAGCCGTACGCGTCGACGAAACGCTTCTTCAACTTCAGCAATGCGCCATAGCCGGTACCACCGAGTCCGATGACGACAGTGGGGCGAAACACGACGTTGTTTTTCATTGGAGGCCTCTCTCTCGAGTGATTAGTGGGCGGAGTCGACGTCGTACGGACGCTCGTCGCCGACGCGGTTGAAGCGCAATTTCGCGGTGCCGATCTCGATCGTGTCGGCGTCGTACAACTCGCTCACCGGCGTGTCGACGTCGTTGATGCGCAGTCCGCCGCCGGCGGCGGAAATCCAGATTTTCTTTTTCCCGTCTTTGCGCTTGACGAACAGACGCGCATCGCCGCCGCTCAATGCGTCGAGCGGCAGAATCGCGCTGAGCATCACCTCGCTCGCCTGCAATTTCGGCAGTCCGACAAATGCGAGGTCGGGCGCGGTCTGCGGTCGCAGAATCTCGATCTCCCCTTCGAGCCGATTCTTCTTGCGCTGCTGCTGCAGCAGGAAGATCGCGATACCGCCGAGGATCGCGAGCTCGATCAACCAGCGCAGTGCGCGCATCCACGGAGAGGGCGGTGGTGGTGGTGGCGGTGGAGTCGCCGGCTTCTCTTTGATGGGCGGTGGAGGCGTGGGCTTCGGGAGATCTCGGCGAATCGTCTGCGCCATGGCGCGAATCTGTTCGCGCGTAGTTGCGCGCAGCACGGTCGCGCGCGGAGTGCTCTTGGCAAATTCGTCGAGTTGTTTCTCGTGCTCCTTGCCCATCGAAACGAAGTAGACGTACGAGTCCGAGGTTCCGGCAAGATTCGCGTTGATGTGAGTTGGGTTCTCAATTCCGCGAATGTCTTCTTTGCCGTCCGTGAACAACACGACGGCGCGAGCGCGCGTCGGATCGGAATGCGTGCGCAAGAACTCCGCACGATCGAGACCTTTCGCGATCGCGGCACCGAGGTGCGTGCGGTCCCCTTCGGCCTTTAGCTGCTCGATCGACTCGTAAAGATCGGCGCGCGTGAGTCCGCTCACGTCCATCTTCGCAATCGGACTCACCTTGCGATCGAACGTGAAGATCGCGACCGTGTCGCCGTCGTTCGTCTCGCGTACGAACGACTTGAGGCTCTCTTTTACGTCGCCAAAGATGTCCTTCGTGTCGCGGCCGATGCCACGCATCGACTTCGACGTGTCGACGAGAAAGATCCAGTCGACCGGCCCGAGCTTCTGCGCCGAGGCCTCATTGGAAATGAGAAGCAACGCTACCGCGATGAGGAGTCCGCGTCTCATATGTCTCCCTGATTGCTGTCCATGAAAGGACACGAGGGAGGGAAAAAGGTGGCGCGCGCCACCCTTTCGACGATGGCGTGTCTTTGCCTATGCAGATGAGATCGTGGAAGCCGCTCGTCCTCGCCCTCGCCCTCCTCGGCCTGACCACCGCGACATTCGTCCCTCTCGTACGCCACGTGCGATCGGCAGGACCCGTGAGCGCGGTCGCGACGACGGCAGCGCCCGAGCCGAAATTCGATCGCCACGAATCCGCGGGGTTGTTCGTGGGGGTCAGCAAATTCAGAGATAAAGACATGTATGGTGTGCGATACGCCGTCGACGATGCCGTCGACCTTGCGTACATGTTTTCCATGGACCGGCGCCTGCACCTGATCCCGCCGCAACGCGTTGTACTCGCACTCTCAGGCGCACCGGTGAAAGACAAATCGAAGCAGCGCCTCAAAGAACTGAAAGAGGCCGGCGCCAAAGAAGTCACGGCAACCGCGCGCGAGATCCTCTATCAATTGCGACAACAGACAGCGATCGCCGGGCCGGCCGGCATATTCATCCTCTCCATCGCTACGCACGGGTTCATGACGGATGGCAGTGAATACATCCTCGTGGAGTCATCCACCTATCCCGACACCCATACCTCACTCAAGACGGCGCTCCTTTTCGACATCGTCTCAAACTCGCCAGTGCGCCGTTCGCTGATCTTCGTCGACGCCTGCCGCGATCGCGCTCTCAGCAATACCCGCTCCGGCGCGGCGTCCGCCGCCCCCGACATTGAAAAGAAGATGAAGAACGTATCCGGTCAGGTCGTGTTCTATGCGGCATCCGCAGGCAATTACGCGTACGACGACGCCGTGAGTCGCAACGGCGTTTTCACGAAGGCGGTTCTCGATGGACTGGACTGCCAAGCTTCAGCGACCGATGAATTTGTGACCGCCGAGTCCCTGCACCGGCATGCAGAGAAGCAGGTCAAACAATGGATTCTTGCGAATCACAAAGCACCGGTCGGCGCTGCGATTCAGGTACGAATCGACGGGAACGCGGGCCGGATGCCGCTCTCGAAATGCTGGAACCGACCGTCAGGCCGCGAAGTGTTGAGCGTCTCATTCGATGGCAGCCACCTGACACTGAAGAATCAGGAAAACCAGAAGCTTTGGGAACCCGTATTTCCGTCGCCGATCCTTCATGCGGGCGTAGCCGACGTGGACGCAGACGGTGTTTCGGAAATCATCGTCGCGCTCAAAGAACGGCTCATCATCTTCAATCGCGAGTTCGCGGAGGTGAGGCAGAAGGAGATTCCCGGACTTCGGACATTCGCCACTGGCGATTTAGAGCGCAAGCATGTGGATCAAATCGTCGCGCTTTCCGATTCGGCGATCACGATCATCGGTCGCGATGGCGAGATTACGGGCCAATTCACCGGACTCACAGGATTGCGAAACGTCGCGGTGTTCCGGCAAACCTCGAGTCATAAGCCCTGGATCGTTGCGGCCACAGCCGACTCGCTCTTCTCTCTGACGAGTGCTGCTTCGGTGCGCTGGCACCGCGTCGCACCGGAAGGCGATGAAATTCGGGATCTGCAGATCGTCAGCCGCGATCCCGAGTTGAAGCGCCAGGACATAGCGGTCACGACGACCCGTCGAACGGCATACTTCGATTCAGACGGAGATCCAGCGCGGAAGACTGATGCCTGGAAAGACGCCCCGCGAAAGCGGCGTCGTTACCGGCTTCCGTAAACCTCGCCGGACATCAACACCTGGTAATAGAACCAGACGTTGTCCTCGTCGCCGTTTACGAGCCGCTTGTAGGCCTTGGCGGGTGGGAAGATTTTGTCTTCGCCGTTGACGAGGGCGACGACGTCGCCTTCGCCGGTGGGGCTGGCGATGATTTGCCAGATGCCGCCTTTGTCTTTGCGGATGATTTCGCCGATGTAGCCGCCGAACATTTTCGCGACGGTGTCGGTTTGCTCTTCGGACATGCCGAGGCGGAGGAGGCGTTTGAGCCAGGTTCGGCGGACGGAGCGGGAGAGTTTGTCGAGGATGAATTCGACTTGTTGGATGCTGTCCGGCGATGAATTCAGTTCGATCGAAAAGACCTGACGCGCAAAGCTGACTGCGTCGTCGGCGTACGCGGCCATCATTTGCTGGATGAGATCGTGCGTGTCGTCGAACATCTCAATCGCTCGAATAGCGGTCGTTGAGCCACGGCTCGGCCGTGTCGGAGTAGCCGCGACGCTCCCAGAATCCGCGCTTGTTGTGATCGAGAAATTCGATCTTGCGAATCCACTTCGTCCCTTTCCACGCGTACAACTTCGGCGTGATCATTCGTAAGGGGCCGCCGTGTTCGCGTGGGAGCGGCTTGCCTTCCCATGTGTGGACGAGCAGCACGTCGGCTTCGACTGCGCGGGCGAACGGGAGGTTCGTCGTGTACGGCTCCTGCGATCCGATATCGCGGTCGTAGCCGGTGCAGAGGACGTGCGTGACGTTGTCGTGTGGGACGGCGAGCTCGGCGAGCGTGGAAAACCGCACGCCGCGCCAGTGATTATCGAGACGGCTCCAGGTCGTGACGCAATGAAAGTCGCTGACGTCGTCGACTTGCGGCAATTCCATGAACTCCGCCCACGTCAATGACACCGGATTGTCGACCAGGCCGCCGAGCTCGAGGCGCCAATCCTGGCGGCGGATATCGGGGACGTCGCCGAGGTCGAGGACCGGCCAGTTCGGGACGATGCGTTGATCGATCGGGACCTGCGGCATCCCGTGACGATTCAGCGGACCGGAGCCCATCGGCTTCACGCCGCTCAGTTGCACGTCCACGCCGTGCCCGAGTTGGCGCTGGCGTTCGATGTAGCGCAGGCGGCGCGCGACGATGTCGTTGTTCTCTGCCATCCATCCGTTTTACCCCGCGTTCGACTTCGCCGCAATGACCTGCGCCAGTCCGTCGCGATAGTTCGCGAAGCGTGGCGCGAATCCGAGCTCGCGTTTCGCGCGCGCATTCGAGAGCGGCACGCGCATCGTCGAGAACTGCGCGACCATCGGCGCCAGCAGCTTCACGACGAATCGCGGCACGCTCCGCGGTTGCGGCGCGTCGAGCAGTCGCACTGCATGCGTGAGATACGCGCGCAGCGACACCGGCTCGTCGTCGACGATGTTGAATACACCCGTGACGTGCGACTGCAGCGCGAGCATCGTCGCGGAGACAAAGTCGTCGATGTGCAGAAACGAGCCGAGGCCTTCGGGGCCGCGCATCAGCGGCACTTTGCGCGCGCGCAGTCCCTCGAGCAGACCCTGCGTCGACGGCACATCCGCGCCGTAGAGATATCCGTATCGCAGCACCACCGTCTCGATGCGATCGCGCACCGCGAATACCTGGGACTCCATCGAACGCAACGCCTCGACCGACTCACGCGTCGCGCCTTTCGGATCCGGATCCATCGGTGCGTTTTCGTCGAGCGGCTGCGTGCCGAGATCGCCGGCGCCGTAGACGATCGGGAACGACTCGACGACGATGCGTTGCGCTCGCGCCGCAAGCGCGCCTTGCAGCAGATTGGCGGTGCCGCGAATGCGCAGCTCGTTTGTCGGAGCGAGATCGCTCGCGCGATTGCCGCCGCTCTTCGGCAGCGCGGTGAGCAGATGCACGATGTGCGTCGGGCGCGCGTCGATGACGATGCGTTTCAGCGCGTCGCCTTCGAGTGCGTCGCCGATGACGGCCTCTGCGCCTGCGCGTCGCAGCGCGGCTGCGCCGTCTTCCTTTCGCGTGAGGCCGACGACCTCATGGCCGTCGCGGATGAGTTGATGCACGAGCGGCAGCCCCATCGTGCCGGTTGCGCCCGCAATGAAAACTCGCATGGTTTCCTCCATTCGTCAGCAAGACGAGATGGAGGTCCGCGATGTGACAGCGATCGCGATCAGGCCACGGGTTGCAGGGGCGCGCGGGCAATGCGCACCGCTTCGACGTACTCGCGCGCCTTCGCTGTGATTGCCGCCGCGTCACCGCGTCGCAGTGCGGCGAGGTCGACGAGATCCGCGCCGACGCCGAGGGCGAACGCACCGGCCGCGATGAAATCGGCGGTGGTCTTCAACGAAACGCCGCCCGTCGGGAGCAATTCGACTTGCGGCAACGGCGCTTTGAGCGACTTGATGTACGTCGCGCCGCCGACTGCGTTCGCGGGGAACACTTTGATCGCGCTCGCGCCGGCTTTCCACGCCTTCACGACTTCCGTCGGCGTCAGTGCGCCGGGGAAAATCGGGACGTTCATGCGGCGGCAGAGCTCGATCGTCTCGATGTCGAGTGCGGGACTGACGATGAACGCGGCGCCGGCGTCGATGCATTGCTGCGCGGTCTCCGCGTCTAACACCGTCCCGGCGCCGATCAGCGCCGCATCGCCGAGCCGGGATGTGAGCGCGGCGATGATCTGAACGGCGCCGGGGACAGTGAGGGTGATTTCGAGGATGGGAATGCCGCCGGCGCGGATGGCGTCGACGGCGGCCAGCGCTTCGTCGGCCGAGGCGGCGCGCACGACCGGCACGAGTCCGACTTCGCGAATGCGCTGCATTGCGTCCATTGTGAATTTCCTTTCGTCAGCGGCTCACGCGGGCCGTGCCGCCCTTCATGGCGCGCTCCACTTCCGCGAGCGTGGCCATGCTCGTGTCGCCCGGCGTCGTCATTGCGAGTGCGCCGTGTGCGGCGCCGCATTCGACCGCCCATTGCGGGCCTTTGTCTTTGAGAAATCCATAAATCAAACCGGACGCGAACGAATCGCCCCCGCCGACGCGATCGTAAATTTCGAGATCGGGACGCGGCGTCGCCTCGAAGAAGTCGCCATCGGACCACGCGATCGCGCCCCAGTCATTGCGCGTCGCCGTGCGCGCGACGCGCAGCGTCGTCGCGATGACCGCCAGTGCGGGATATTCAGCGCGCACTTTGCCGATCATCTGTTTGAACGCTTCTTTCGGCAATTCACCAAGATGCTCGTCCACGCCTTCGACTTCAAAACCGAGAGCGACGCTGAAATCCTCTTCGTTGCCGAACAGCACGTCGACGAGACCAGCGAGCTCGCGATTGACGGCACGCGCTTTCTCCGGACCGCCGATGCCCTTCCACAACGAAGGCCTGTAATTCAGGTCGTACGAGACGATCACACCGTGGCGGTTCGCAGCCTGCATGGCTTCGCGCGCGACGTCGGGAGTGGTCTCCGAGAGTGCCGCGAAAATGCCGCCGGTATGGAACCACCGCGCGCCACTGAGAATCGCGTCCCAATCGACGTCGCCGGGTTTGAGCTGCGAGACGGCGGTGTGTCCGCGATCCGAACAGCCAAGAGCAGCGCGCAGTCCGAAGCCGCGCTCGGTAAAGTTGAGACCGTTGCGCGCGCGGCGGCCGACGCCGTCGTCGCTGACCCAGCGCACGTACGACAGATCGGTTCCGCCCTGCAGCATCAGGTCTTCAATGAGGCGGCCGACCGGATTGTCGACCAGCGCCGTGACGATCGCGGTGCGCAGGCCGAAGCAGCGGCGCAGTCCGCGCGCGACGTTGTATTCGCCGCCGCCTTCCCACGCCTGGAACGTGCGCGTCGTCGCGACGCGGCCGTCGCCGGGATCGAGACGGAGCATGACTTCGCCGAGGGAGACGAGATCGTGGCGCGCGGTCGCGGCGTCTTTGATTTGCATCGCTATTTTCTCGATGCCTCGAGGCCGGAGCCGCCCTGTGCGTAATCGGGATGCACGTTGACGACTCCGAATTGGCGGTCCACGGTTTCGCGATTCGCGGCCATCATCCAGAGGAAATTAATCGTGCCGCCGGGTGCAGAGACGTTCGGGTGGTAGCCGCGCGGCATGATGACGACGTCGTCCTGCTTCACGACTGCGACGAGCTCGGGATTGCGCGGATCGGTGTAGACGAGTTGCAATCCCCACCCCGGCTCCGGCATGTCGATGTACAAATACGCTTCTTCGGCGAGATTCGCGTGTTCGTGCGGCGGCCACGACGTCCAGTTGCCAGGCTTACTGAACGTCACGCCGGCGAGGATGCGACCGGCTTCGATGTTCTTACCGATCAGAATATTCAGATTTCTCTGGGAGGATGTTCCGCCCGTGTCGAAATGCAACGCGGGATCATTCTGAACGTCGGCGAATTTCACGAATTGAATCGGATATTTGTTGTCGACCGGCGCCGCGACTTCCGCGATATCGCACGTGCCGCGCACGGTGACTTGAGTATCGCGTGGGACGTACAGTGCGTCGTACTGGCCAAGTTCATAGCGCGCGCCATCTGCCTCGATCGCCGCATCTCCCTTCAGGCCAATGAACGCCGTTTCGCGCTCCTCGGTATTGAAGGTGGCGGACTCGTTCTCCAGCACAATGCGGCCATAGTGCAGATGGCGCGCGGCAGTCGTTCCCGGTTTCACTGAAATGTGGCGCCCGCGATGACTCGCGGTGTCGCGCACGACGCACGTTGCGGCGTCGATCTCACGCAGACTCATTTCTTCGTCTCCTTCACCGGCGCCGCCTCGGTGGTCACCCGATCGAGCATCAGCTCGACCTGGCCCTCGATGACGTGCCCCTGCGCGACTCCGCGGAACGTGCTGTCGCGAACGACGACGTTGCGAATCGGCGCGTTCTCGAGGCCGCGAATGTACAGCCCGTGTTTGCTTTCCTTCGACGTCATCCGCTCGACCAGCACGTTGCGGACTTGCGGGAGATTCGGTCCCGAATCGCGCGGCTCGTAGCGCAGGTCGATTTCGATCGGCGCAAGATTCACCGTGCCGATCTCGATGTCGCGCACGAACACGTTTTCGATCGTCCCGCCGCGCAGCGTGTTGGTTTTGAAGCGCAGCGCGCGTTCGAGGTCCGGGCTGTCGAGCCGGCATTTCTCCGCGAAGATGTTGCGCGCGCCGCCCGTGATCTCGCTGCCGACCGTGATGCCGCCGTGTCCGTCCTTCATCACGCAATTGCGAATGATGACGTTCTCGACGGGCGTGTCGAGCCGGCGGCCATCATTGTTGCGTCCCGATTTCAACGCGATGCAGTCATCGCCCGTGTCGAACATGCAGTCTTCGATGAGCACGTCGCGGCACGATTCGGGATCGCAGCCGTCGTTATTCGCGCCATGCGAGATGACTTTGATCCCGCGCACGGTGACGTTCGTGCAGAGCGTCGGATGCGTGACCCAGAAGGGCGCATTGCGCAGCGTCACGCCTTCAATCAAAACGTTCTTGCAGCGATACGGTTCGATGAAGGACGGTCGCAGAAAATGTCCCTGTCCGTAAATGCGCTCCGCGACAGGCACCCCGTCCTGTCCCTGCTGGAACAGTCGATTGCGATCGGCGATCTGCGGCGCCGGTCCTTCATTATTCTTCGTGACGTCCGCGCGCTTGCCGGTCGGTACGCCCTTCCACGGCCACCAATGTTCTTCGTCGGCCTGACCGTCGAGCGTCCCCTCGCCTGTCACGGCGACGTCCTCGCATTCGAAGGCATAAATGAGCGGCGAGTAATTCATCAACTCGACGCCTTCCCAGCGCGTATGCACGAGCGGATAGCGCGCGGGATCCTGACTGAAGCGTAGTGTCGCGCCGCCGCTGACATGCAATTCGATGCGGCTGGCGAGGCGAATTGGATCGGTGAGGAAGTCGCCCTCGGGAATGACGACGCGGCCGCCGCCGGCTTTCGTCGCCGCAGCGATGGCTTTCTTGATTGCGCTGCCCGCGTCGCCGCCGCTCTTCGCTCCGAATTTCGTGATCACGAAGTCGCGCTGCGGAATTCGCGGCGGCGAAATGCGCGCGAGGAGTTGCGGCAACGAGGCCCACGGATCGCGCGGATCGATGGTCAACGGCGGCAATGTCGACGCCGCAGGTTGTGCGAACGCGATGCGCGGACCCAGCGCGAGCGCGGCGCTCGCGGTGAGGAGCGTACGGGCCAGGTCGCGGCGGTTGATCAATTCTTCACCTCAATCCTCACCGGCGTGCGCACGCGCTGCGTCCATTGATCGATCAGACGATCGAAGTCCGCGACCTCGACGAAATCGCCGCTGCGATTCCAGGCCGAGCCAACCCAATAAACCGCCGGCGTCCGCGCAACCACGAGCTGATTCCCCTCGGCCTCAACCACGTCGACGATCGACGCAGGGGCGACGATCACCGCGCAACCGGACTCGCCAGCATTCTGCGCCACCGGCTCCCAATTGCGAATCACGCCGTTCGCGCGATCGACGCGAAATTGCGCGGCCGCGACCTTCTTGATCCCCGCGGCGTACGTCGAATCCGCGGCGTTGTCGTAGCGGCTTTCGAAGCGATTGAAGTTCTGTCCGGCGTCGAGGGTGATCCGTTTCGTTTCGCCGAAGTCGGGATAGCGCAGCTCGAACACGAGGCGGATCGGACCGTTCGCGATCACGCGCGACTCGCGAAAATTCTTCGACACGACGAGCTTGCCGTCGCGCCACAAACCGCTGCCGCCGCACCCGCGGCTCTTCCCGGCCGAATAGAAATCGGCGCCTTCGCCGGTGTCGCGGTGGTAGTCGTCGACGAGATACCAATCGTTGATGACGAGACGGCGCGTCCGCTTGAGCCACACGTCGACGGTGCTCGACGTGAGCGGTTCTTTCTGCCACGTCTCGAGCGCCGGTCCGTACATGCGATGCGCGACGCGATCGTTTTCCCACGCGAAGTCGTCCCAGCGCTCGCGATTGAAGCGTCCGTACACGCGAAAATCCTCGCGCTTGTACACGCGCTTCTCTCCTGTTTTCAATTCGAACGAACGCTCGCCTTTCGCGGGAACGTCGGTCTGGAAAATCAGGACGTCATCGAGCGATTGCGCGAGCACTTCGCGCGTGGAGCCTTTCTCGAAGACGTGAATTTTCGTCAGATCCGTGCCGAGCGGCGCGAGTTGCGTGGCCGTCAGTTCGATGGTTTCGGACGCGCGGGCGAAGGCGAGGTCATTATGAACGGTGACGGAGAGGGTTTGCGCGAAAAGACTGCCGGCGGTCAGTACGACCGCCGGCAGAAATCGGCGGACCTTCATGATCAGAACGTGAGCTTCGCGCCCAATTGGATGTCACGCGGATTGTTGCGATCCTGATTGACGTAGCCGAACTGCGAGTTCGTCGGATCGAGGTTCGGATTCCACAGCACGGTGTAATTGAGTGCGTTGATCACTTCGATGCGCACCTGCAGGTCGAAGCCCTGCGGCAGTCCGAAGTTCTTGTACACGCCGACATCCATCAGATGCAGGTCGTCGGTGCGCACGTTCGGCAGAGTCGACGGGAAGCGGCGCAGGGTGTTGCCCATGACGATGCGCTGATCGGTACGGCCGGTGCCACCCGGAATGTAGAAGCCCGAAATGTCCCATGCCGGGCAATCGAGTCCTGCCGTACCGCCACCCGGACAATCGCCGCCGATGTTCGAGCTCAGGTCTTTCGGATCGCGCGCCGGGTCGTAATAGATGTTGGTGGTCCACGTCAGCGGGAAACCGCTCTGATACTGATACGTCGCGCTGACGGTCCAGCCGCCGAGGACGCCGTTGACGATGCTGTTCCAATTGGAGCCGTAGCGCTGATCGCGGCCGAACGGCAGGCGGATCGTGGCGCCGAGGGTCGCGCGATTCGGGCGATCGTTCGGCGAAATGCGATCTTCGAGCTCTTCGTCGGCCGGATTGAGGTAATTGAGCTTGTCGCGCGTTTCAGAGCGCGTGTAGGTGGCGATCAGCGAGTTGCCGCTGCTGAACCGCTTCTCCAGGCGAACCGATCCCGCCTGATACGAATCCGATCCCGTGTACTCCTCCGTGACCACACTGAGGAATTGCGGGAACGGACGCAGCAACTGCGCGCGTGAAATCGTCGCCCCATTGAGACCGGTGCCCGGCAGGAGTCCGACGAACGGATTTGCGACGTTGGCGGCGAGGTACGCTTCGCGATCCGTGTCGCGCTGCGTCGCAGTCGAGAGGTACTGCGTCGGGATGCCGTTGATTTCGCGAAGGACCGGCAGGTTGCGGCCCTTCGAATTCACGTAGAACGCCTCGACGGACCAGCCCGCGCCGATGTCGCGCTGTCCGCCGATCTGCCAGCGGGTGTAATACGGCACTTCGCGATCGGCAGGGACGACGGTACCGATGTTCAGTCCGAGTCCGGTAGCGGCTCCGAGCGACGATCCGACGGGCTGCGTCAGTCCGCCAGTCGGGATCGGATTATTGAGGTCAGTCAGGAACGTGCGGCCGTTGTTGTCGGTGGTGACGATGGCCGTCGGCTGCGAATATCCGGTCTGGTTGCCCGCGTCGAAGTAGTAGTCGTAGCTGAACAGGCCGAGGCCGCCGCGGATGACGGTGCGCGGATTGATGAGATACGAAAACGCCGCGCGCGGCAGGAACTTGAAGAGATCGTCGTAAATCGCGCCGTCTGCGAATTCGAGTCCGCCGTTGACGCGGAATTGATTGGCCGCGATCTCCGTAATCGGAGCCGCGCCGTACTTCGCAATCGCGGCGGCGGCGATCGGGCTCGTAATCTCGGTATTGAAGCCCGCGATATTCCGATCCTCCGCCTCGGTCATCGACTGATGGAACTCGAATCGCGCGCCGAGGTTGATCGTCCATTTGTCATTGAACGACCAGTCGTCCTGCGCGAAGAACGAGTGCGAGACCTGGCGATAGTCAGCGTCGGCGGCGATTTCGAACTGGCTGGCCGTGCTGCCCGCCGTCGCGACGGTGTTCGTGCCGGTGGTCGGAAGTCCGAGGAGGAATTGCGCCCACGACTGCGCGGGGACGTTGAGCGTCGCGGAGTTGTTCGCGCGTGTGTACGCGCCGTTGAAGTGATAGCGACCGGCGCCGTACTCGGCGTTGTCGATTTCCCAACGCTGATGGCGCAGCTCATAGCCGGTGCGGATCGAGTGTCCGCTCATGACCCAGCTTGCCGTCGGCGTGAAGGAGATGTTCGTGAACGGACGATTGAAGCCGGTGCCGAAGTCGGAGCGCTGCGAGCCGAGGGTCGCGATGCGCGAGTTCGAATTCGTCGTGCTGAAGCCGCCGAACGTGATGAACGGCAGATAGTTGTAGCCATTCATCAAGGCGACAGTTTGGGCCGAGAAGCCGAGCTGTGCGGGATCGAATTCGTCGCCCGCCTCACGCCACTCGCCGAACTGCGACCACGCGCCGATGACGTCGAGCGCGAGGGAGTTGCCCCACATCGACGTGTAGCCGAGGGTCAGGCCGTCGTTGCTGCGATTGTCGAGACCCTTGGTGACGAGGAAGCCGTTGATCTCGCCTTCGCCGGTCGCGTTCTCCGCGCCCTTCGCCCAGTTGTAGCGATCCTCGACGCGCTTGTTCATGTACGCATTGAGGAAGAGCTTGTGCGATCCGTTGAAATTGTGATCGCCGCGCAGAAGGTACGCGTTGTAGTCGTAAGGACGAAGCTGATTCGTGAAGTAATTGTCCTCGAGACCTTCGCGATTCGGCAGCGGATACAGTGCTGCGTACGCGGCCGCGATCGCATTGATGCGATTCGCCGGAATGATGTTGCCGGGAAACGCGGTGCGCGCGAGATTGCTGCCGGTCGCGGTGAGCGGATCGTAAATCGTGATGCCCGACCACTCCGACAGATCGCCGTTACGCATCTTCACGGTCGGAACGGTGTAATACGCCGATTCCGGCTGAATATCTTTGAGTTTCTCGTACGCGAACATGAAGAACGTGCGATCGCGCACGATCGGACCGGATGCCGATGCGGTGTAGCGGTCATATTCGCGCGTCGGCTTTTCGGCGCCGGCGCGTTTGCTGAGGAGCGGCGTTGCGGAGCGGCTGTCGCTACGATTGAAATACGCGACGGCGCCCTTCCAGTCGTTGGTGCCGCTCTTGAGCGCGAGATTGACGGTCGCGCCGGCGGTATGTCCGGACTGCGCGTCGAACGCATTCGTCTGGACTTTGAACTGCGAGATCGCATCGGACGGCGGCGAGAATCCGACGACGCCGCTGTTGTTGCCCGGGTTCGTGTTGTTGGGTGAAACGCGATTGGGCGCGCCGTCGAGTGTGAAATCGTTGCCGCCCATCGCGCCGTTCGCGACGACGCCGCCGAGGTTGCCGTTGTCCATCGGGCGGGAGAAGTGAAGATCGGAGGAGTCGGCCACGCCGGGCGCGAGTCGCGTGAGCATGTACGCGGTGCCGTCGCCGAGGGGCAGTTGTTCGATCTGCTTGTCGTCGATGACCGCGCCGGTCACGCCGGTGCTCCGATCGATGATCGGCGCATCCGCCGTCACGACCATCACCTCGGACACTCCGCCCGGCTCCATCTTGAAATCGATGGGCACCGTCGCGCCGATGCGGACGTCGACGTTCTTGCGCGCCACCGTTTGCAGTCCTTCGAGTTGCGCCTGCACGGTGTAGACGCCGGCGTTGAGGTAGCGGATCAGGTATGCGCCGCGTTCGTCGGTGACCGTCGTCGCCGCGACGTTCGTCGTGACGTTGGTCACGGTGACCGTCACGCCGGGCAGAACGCCGCCGGTCGAGTCAGTGATGGTGCCGCCGACGGCACCTCGGAAATCCTGGGCCATCGCGGGAAGAATGAGGATCAAAAGGAAGGCGCTGAGCACCGCACGCAGCAGGATCCGTTGCTTCATGACATCTCCTCCGGGCACTCGATGGGGTCGAATTGTTCGCTTGGGATCGTGGCCTGTGTTATATGACCACTCACGCCTGATAGTCAAGTGTTGTATGACCAGTATGCTTAAATTCGATACATCTTTTCTCGCCCTTTCGTTGCTCGCCGCGGGCTTTTCCGGTTGTTTTGCCTCGAAAGCGCCCGTTTCGGGTCCTGCCGCCCCCACTCCCACGCAAACCACAGTGGTCAGACCAATCAGCCCTGAATTGGATCGCGCGGAGCAACAAATCGGCGCAAAGACGGACGGCGGCATCGACGGAGACGTCGTCCGGGTGACGACGCTCGCCGCGGACGGACCCGGCTCGCTGCGGCACGCGCTTCAGACCAGGGGACCGCGCCTCGTCGTGTTCGAAGTCGCCGGGGTCATCGACCTCGGCGGACGCACGCTCACGATCCGCGAGCCGCACCTCACGCTCGCCGGCCAGACGGCGCCCGATCCCGGGATCACGCTCATTCGCGGTGGCCTCATCGTCGAAACGCACGACGTCGTGATTCAGCACATCGCTGTGCGTCCAGGCGACGAAGGTCTTCCCGGCGTGGAGTGGACGCCCGACGCGCTGGGCGTGCGGCGCGGCAGCAACGGCCCCGTGCACGACGTGATCTTCGATCACTGTTCCGCAACGTGGGCCGTCGACGAAAATCTCTCGACCTCGGGGCCAGGCGACGTCGAGGACGGCAGCCTCACGGCGCACGACATCACGCTGCGACATTGCCTGATCGCCGAGGCGCTGTCGAAGTCGACGCACCCGAAGGGCGAACATTCGAAGGGGACGCTCGTGCACGACGGCGTGCGCAACGTCGCAATCATCGGCTGCGTGTACGCGCACAACCACGAACGCAACCCGCGCGTGAAGGGCGGCGCGACGGCGACGGTGCTCGACTCGGTGATGTACAACTGGGTCTCGGCGTGCGTCGGCATCGGCGCGAAGGGGAATCAGAAGATGTTGACGCCGGCCGAGGTGACGCTGGCGGGGAACGTGGCCATCGCGGGACCGAATACGCGGGGCAAGTATTTCGTGAAGAGCCTCGATCCGGGCGCGCGTGCGTTCCTTCGCGACAATCTGCTGTTCGGCGTCGCGTCGCATGACGACGGCGTAATCGCGAGCGAGGCCGCGGTTGCAGCGCGAGATCCGCGTGAATCGGCAGAGCGCGCGTTGCGCAGTGCTGGGTCGCGTCCTGCGCGACGCGATCCGATCGACGCGCGCATCGTGCGATCGATCATCGACGGCGACGGCCGCATCATCGACAGTCAGCGCGAGGCCGGCGGTTATCCGAAACGCGAGTCGGTATCGCGTCCGGTGATCGTTCCGCAGGACCGGCGTCAGTGGCTGGAGCAATTGTCGCGAACTCTCGAAGTCGATGCGTCAGTCGATGTGCAGGCTTTGTGGACGCGCTTCAGCGCTCCATCTCCAGACTCGCAAAAATGAACGGGCCGACGGCCTTTGGATCGTTGCTGCGGATTTTCTCGGTGATGTAGTAGTCGTACGTGCCGGAGCGGTACTTCTCCCCTTTTTCGGGATCGCCGCCGAGTCCTGCGACTTCGCAGACGCGGTGGATATTCACGACGCCGTCTTTGTCGACCTCGATGAATTGTTTGAGCACGCCGTTGTACGCAAACTGGCCGGACAATCGATAAATCGGCTTGACGTAGCCGAGGCGCGCGGCCTTCAACAATGCGTAGCTGAACATCACGGACACGGAGGCTTCGAGGTAGTTTCCTTCGCGGCCGCCTTTGTCGACGACTTGCCACCACACGCCCGTCTTCGGATCCTGCACTTTCACAATCGCCTCGACTAACCGCTGCAGGATCGCGATCAACTCGCGGCGTCGCGGATGTTCGAGCGGGACGAAGTCGAGCGTCTCGACGAGACCCATCGCATACCACCCCATCGCGCGGCCCCAGAATTCAGGCGAGGTCCCGGTTTTCGGATCCGACCACTTCTGTTCGCGGCTCTCGTCCCAGCCGTGATACAGCAGGCCGGTCTTCGGGTCGCGCGCGTGCGATTCCATCCAGACGAACTGATTGATGACGTCGTCGAACAGCGCGGGCTCATTGAACGTCTTCGCGTACTGCGCGAGGAACGGCGCGCCCATGTACAACCCGTCGAGCCACATCTGATACGGGTATCGCTTCTTGTGCCAGAAGCCGCCTTCCTTCGTGCGCGGATGCTCGCGCATCTGCTGGCGCAGGAGCTCGATGGCTTTGCGATATTTCTCGTCTTTTGTTTTCGCGTAAAGCAGGAAGAGCGGCTTGCCGGGATTGATGCGATCGATGTTGTAGTCGTCTTTGACGTAGTTCTTGATGGTGCCGTCGGCGTTGATGAAGTGGTCGTAATACGTGGTCGCGTAGTTCCAGTAGCGTTCATCGCCGGTGCGTTGTGCGACGTCGAAGATCGCCTTGAGCACGAGGCCGGGCGTGTACTCCCAGCGCGGCGTCTCGCGCGCGTCGAGCATCAACGGGTCCGGTGTGCGCTTCATTACGGAGTCGGCCATTCGGGCCGACCAGTTGGCGGTTGGCGGTTGGCGGTTGGCGGTTTTCTTGCGCATATGCGTCGCAAGCTCGGGTGCGGCGTCGCGCAGTTTTTCTGCGACGACGTCTCCGAAGAGCGCCGCGCCTGTTTCATTGAGGTGCGTTTTGTCAGGGCCGAGCGTGAAGGTCACGGACGGCGTGAGTCCGACGAGGATCGCGTGGCTCTCGCGATTGAGATCGATGAGCGGGACGTTTTTCTCCGCCGCGACTGCGCGCGTCGCGTCGGCGTATTTGCCGAGGTGCGGATCGTCGTACCGGCGAGCGAGCGAGGTGACGAGGATCGGCTTCGCGCCCATTGCACGCGCCTCGTCGACGTAGCGCGTCATGTTCGCGGTGAACGTCGGGACGTCGGTCTCGCGATCCAGACCCTTGCCCGGCTCGTCGTTGTGGCCGAATTGCAGGAGCACGTGCGACGGCTTGCGGCGCAGCACGTCGTCCCACAGACCTTCGCTGCGATACGACTTCGAGCTGCGCCCGCCGCGGGCGAGATTGAGCACGGCTGCGCTTTCGTTGACGTTCGCCGTGAAGCCGCGGCCCCAGCCCGATTTGTCGGTGACGGTGGAGTCGCCCACGAGTGCGATGCGCGTCGTGCGCGGATCGGCGCGGAACGTCCACTCCGGACCATCATCGACACGCCACGTGTACGACTTTCCCGGCTCGAGCGGGCCGGTCTCGAATTTCGACTCGCGCGCGTCGTGCGTCTTCCCATCGAAGGTGATGCGTTGCGTGCGTGCGTTGCGCGACGGCGTCCAGCGCAGCGTGACGCCCGCCGGATCGGCCCACTTCCAACCGTGCTCCGGTTGCGGGATCGCGGCGAACGGCAACACCGCAGGAATCGTTGACGGATCCCAGCGTCCGCCGAACGTCCAGGCCGCGGTCACGTCTTCATCGCGCGGGGAGCCGTCGGCGTCGCGCAGATTGTCCGCGTACCACGCGAAGTCGCTGCCTTCGCGATGCGCGTTCGCGTAGTAGTAACGCTCGCCCCACTGGCGTGGGTCGGGTGCATCGGCGGGATAGATCGCGCGATCGGCCATCGCCGCGCTGAACTGTGCGTCGAGCAGATAGAACTGCGCGTCGCGATGGTTGCGGCCGAGGAGAAAGTTCGGATCGCCGTCGAAGTGAGAATGGCGGATGACGAACTTCTGGTCGCGACCCTTACTCCCGTCGTGCCAGATGCCGGCGCTGCTCGGGCGCGCGTAGAAGCGGCTGTTCGTGATGTACGCCCAGCCGCGCGGACAGACGAAATCGACGTAGCCTTCGAAGTACGAATCGGTTGCGTAGGTCAGTCCGGACTCGCTGTTCCACGGGCTGAACGTGTCGCCGCCGCCGGCGATCACGTTCGCATGCAGCACGGCGATGCGATTCGACAGCGACATCCCGCGGATCGCGAACTGATGATCGTGATCGCCGGACGCGCTGCCGTAATCGTTGACGACCGTGAGGTTCGCGATCGTGATGTCGGTGGCCTCGTCCGCGATGTTGATCACCGCGGCGCCGTAGTCGTCGGGATGACTCGCGCGCCAGTTGCGGCGCAGCTCCGCGAACGCGATGCGCGTCGTCTCGCGATCCTCGCCGACGAGCGCGATGTGACTCTTCGCGATCATCACCTTCTCGCGATACGTGCCGTTGCGGATGAGGATGATTTGCGGGTCGTCGTTGTCGCGCGGGATCGCGTCGACGGCTTCCTGAATCGTCTTGAAGTCGCCGTCCGGTCCGACGATCAGGCTCGCGGTTTCCGCCGGCTGGAACGTCTCGACGCGAACCCAGTCGAAGCGCGCGGGGCCGAACAGTCCGGCCTTCGCGCCGACCCACTTGCCGGGCCGCGCGACAAATGCGGTCCCAATGGATTGGAATCCATCCGTCGTGCGATACGCGAAGCGCGCGACCGCGTGCGGACTGACCGTCATGCGAAACTCGACGTTGCCATTCGCGACCGGCACGACGCCGAGCTCCTGCTCTGCGCCGCCTTCGTCCGCGTCGCGCGCGGTCACGCGTCGGACGACGAAGCCGCTGACTGCGCGTTCGATCGTCAGTGCGGAGTAGTCCATGCCGAAAATCACGAGACCCGCGCGTTCGCCGGGCTGGAGCGTCGAGGCGTCGAGGCGCGTCGTCATCGTGAACGCGCGCGCGGGGAGCTTCTGCAGCAGGAGATTCGTCGCGTCCCAGAGATTCGGCGGCGTCGCGGAGAGTCGCAACGCGCCATTGCGCAGCGAGTACGCGTCCTTCGCGACGTTGCCTTGCCACTGCCACTGCAGACCGAGCGTGCGCGCGTTGAACTCGTCGGACGCTTGCGGCATCGCCGGGTGCAGATCGGCGTTCGACGGGCCGTCGATCTCGGGCCAGTCGTTGATCCATTTCAATGACTGGCGATGCACGACGCGGCCGTAGGCGCCGAGGTCCTGAAAATGAATGAAGGAGCCATCCACCCACGCGCCCTGATGCGGACCGTTCACCATGCTGCGACCTTGCTCGAGCACGATCTTGTCTTCGTACGGGCCAAGCACGTTCTTCGAGCGGAGCACCGTTTGCCAGCCGCGCTTCACGCCGCCCGCGGGAGCGAAGATGTAGTACCAGCCGTTGCGCTTGTAGAACTTCGGACCTTCGATCGTCGGATGGTTCTCGCGTCCGTCGAACACGACCACGCCGTCGTCGACGACGCGGCGCCCGTCGCTGCTCATTCGATTGACGCTCAACACGCCGTTGAACCCCGCGCGACTCTTCGCCCACGCGTGCACGAGGTACATCGCGCCGTCGTCGTCCCACAGCGGACACGGATCGATCCAGCCGGTTGCTTTGTGAATGAGCGTCAGCGGTTCCCATGGACCGCGCGCGTCGCGTGCGCGCGTCATATAGATCCCGCGATCGGGATCGCCGACGTAGATCCAGAACCAGCCGTCATGATGGCGGAGACTCGGTGCCCACAGACCATTGCCATGTTGCGGGCGATCAAAATCCGCGGGCAGGCGATCCACGGCGTGGGCGATGATCGTCCAGTTCACGAGGTCGTTCGATGCGAGGATCGGCAGGCCGGGGACATGCTGGAAGCTCGACGCGGTCAGGTAGTACGTGTCGCCCACGCGGATGACGTCGGGATCGGAGTAGTCCGCGTGGAGGACGATGTCCGCGTGCGCGGTGCACGCCAGAATCAGCGCGAAAACGAGCAGGAGACGCAACGTCGTTGTCATACCTGTCCCTCGTGAGGTCAGACCAATACCAAGACAAACCGACCAGAAAGTGCGACTGCGCCGAAGATCCTACCTTCGGATATCGAAATTGGTCAATCCAGTATTGACAATTTGAGATAGATGTCGAGAATTGGTCAAGCCACTCGGAGAGAACGTACATGGTCAAGGATCTGAAGCCGAAAGACCCGTCTCTGGATCTTCCATCCGGCGAATTGCAGTCCGCCGATCAGGTCGTCCGCCACATCGCTCTTCTCATCGAGAGCGGATCGCTGCGACCCGGCGACCGGCTCGCGCCGGAACGCGAGCTCGCCCAGGAGCTCGGACTCTCGCGACCCACCGTGCGCGCCGGACTGCACGCACTCGCGGCGATGGGCGTCACCGAGTCGCGCCAGGGCGCAGGCACGTTCATCACCGGCGGTCCTCCCCGCCTCGGCGCCGGTCCGCTCTCGTTTCTCGCAGCGCTGCACGGCTTCACGCGCGATCAGATTTTCGAAGCGCGCAAAGTGCTCGAAGTCGGCGCGGCCGGACTGGCCGCGGAACGCGGACTCGCCGATCGCCTCGCGCCGATGGCCGAGGAAGTGACCGGGATGTTCGCGACGCTGACGGAGCCGCAGACGTTCCTCGTGCACGACGTGCGCTTCCATCGCGCGATCGCGGGCGCGGCCGACAATCCGGTGCTGCTCGCGCTCGTCGAAATGATCTCGTCGCTCGTCTACGAACAGCGCCGCATGACGGTCGAGCGCGCAATCGATCTCAAAGAATCGGCGGAGATGCATCGCCGCATTTACCAGGCCATTCGCGATCGCGATCCCGAACGCGCGCGTCTCGAAATGACGCGACACCTCGACCTCGCGCGCAGCGCGCAGGCATCGGAAGAGCTGCCCGCGGGAGTGTTGCCTTCGAAGGTGGTTGGCGGGTGACACCACCACTCGAAGGAAAAGTGGCCGTCGTCACGGGCGGCACGTCGGGCATCGGACTCGCGCTCGTGCGCGGACTCGCCGACGCCGGCGCGGACGTCGTGCCGATGTCGCGCAGACGCGAGCAGGTCGACGCGGCCGCGAGTGAAGTCGAACAGCGCGGACGCCGCGCCGTGCGCGTCACCGCAGACGTTTCGGATCGCGCATTGCTCGAAGCCGCGCTGCAGCAGACGATCGCGGAGCTCGGCGGGGTCGACATCCTCGTGAACTGCGCGGGCATCACGAAGCGCACGCCGACGCTCGACGTCACGGACGAAGAGTGGGCGTCGATTCTCGAAACGAATCTCACCGGGACGCTGCGCGCGTGTCAGGTGTTCGGCCGCCACATGCTCGAGCGCGGCCACGGCCGCATCATCAACATCGCCTCGCTGGCGTCGTTCATCGGGCTCTTCGAAGTCGCGGCGTACACGGCGAGCAAAGCCGGCGTCGCCGGACTCACGCGCGCGCTCGCCGTCGAGTGGGGATCGCGCGGCATCAACGTGAACGCAATCGCGCCGGGCGTCTATCGCACCGCGCTCAACTCGGCACTGCTCGACGGCACGGAGCGCGGCAAAGAATTTCTCCTCCGCACCCCGATGCGCCGCTTCGGCCGCGTCGAAGAGCTCGCCGGCGCCTGCGTCTTCCTCGCCTCCGACGCCTCGAGCTTCGTCAACGGCGAAGTGATCGCGGTGGACGGGGGGGTTCTAGCTTCTGGGGTCAATCAGTAGGTCGTCGTTCGACGAGCGATGAGAGATGAATGATGAGTGATGAACCGCATCGGGAGACGCACGAGTCGTGACCAATGAGCAATGAGTCGTGAGCTGCATCCGAGATTTGTCCTGAGCCCTTCCAATCTCGCCCTGCAGTTCATCACTCATCACTCATCTCTCATCACTCGCTTCACAGGAGGTTCCCTTGAAGATCACGGACGTCATCGTTCGCGACATTCGCTTCCCCACTTCCCTCGACATGGACGGTTCGGACGCGCTGAATCTCGGCGACTACTCCGCGACGTACGTCACGGTCGTCACAGACTCCGGGCTGACTGGGGATGGGCTCACGTTCACGAACGGGCGCGGGAACGAGATCGTGGTCGCGGCGGTGCATGCGCTGAAGCATCACGTCATCGGGCGTCGGCTCTCCGAGGTCACGGCGAACATGCGCGGGTTCTATCGGGATCTCACCGTCGACAAGCAACTGCGCTGGCTCGGACCGGAAAAAGGAATCCTGCACATGGCGACCGGCGCGCTCATCAACGCCGTGTGGGATCTCTGGGCGAAGCGCGAAGGGAAGCCGATGTGGAAGCATCTGGCCGACCTCTCACCGCAGGAAATCGTCGACGCGATCGACTTCACCTACATCTCCGATGTCCTCACGCCCGACGAAGCACTCGCGATCCTGAACGCAAAGCGTGCAGGACGGAACGAACGCGAGGCGGAGATGCTGCGCGACGGATTTCCCGCGTACACGACTTCCACCGGCTGGCTCGGCTATCCCGACGACAAAGTGCGCCGCCTCTGCCAGGAAGCGATCGCGCAAGGTTGGACCGCATTCAAGATGAAGGTCGGTCGCAACCTCGACGACAACGTCCGCCGCGCCGCGCTGATGCGCGAAGAGATCGGCAACGAACGCCTCCTGATGATGGATGCGAATCAATGCTGGGACGTCTCGGAAGCGATCGAGCAGATGCGCGCGCTCGCGCAATTCGACCCCTGGTGGATCGAAGAGCCGACCAGCCCCGACGACATCCTCGGCCACGCCGAAATCCAGCGCGCCATCGATCCGATCCGCGTCGCGACCGGCGAGGTCGTGCAGAACCGCGTGATCTTCAAACAGATGCTGCAGGCCAAAGCGATCCGCTTCCTGCAGGTCGACTCGTGCCGCATGGGCGGCGTCAATGAAGTGCTGGCCGTGCTCCTCATGGCCGCGAAGTTCGGCGTGCCGGTTTGCCCGCACGCGGGCGGCGTCGGCCTCTGCGAATACGTGCAGCACCTCTCCATCTTCGACTACGTCGCGATCAGCGGCAGCCTGGAGGATCGGGTATGCGAGTACGTGGATCATCTGCACGAACACTTCGTGGATCCGTGCATCGTGCGCAATGCGCGCTACATGGCGCCAACGAAACCGGGCTACAGCATCACGATGAAGGACGAGTCGCTCGACGCGTACGAGTTCCCGTCCGGACGCGTGTGGCAGCGGCTGAGAGGGGTGGCGTGAGATGAGCGCCGAAGCGACGTCCGTCTCCACGCCGGTTGAAGCCGCGGCCGCGCCGCCGAAGCGCGGCCACACGCGCTGGATCGTCTGCGCGCTCCTCCTCTTCGCCACGACCATCAACTACATCGACCGCCAGGTTCTCGGCATCCTCGCGCCGACGCTGCAAAAAGAAATCGGCTGGAACGAAGTGCAGTACGGCTACATCGTGACGGCCTTCCAGGCCGCGTACGCGATCGGACTGCTCGTCGTCGGACGTGTGCTCGACGTGATCGGCACGAAGCTCGGCTTCGCCTTCGCGATCGTGTTCTGGTCCATCGCCGCGATGCTGCACGCAATCGTGCGCACGCCGCTCGGCTTCGGCATCGCGCGCTTCGGACTTGGACTCGGCGAGGCCGGCAACTTTCCCGCGGCGATCAAAACCGTCGCGGAGTGGTTCCCGAAAAAAGAACGCGCTCTCGCCACCGGCATCTTCAACGGCGGCAGCAACCTCGGCGCGATCATCGCGCCTGCGGTCGTCCCGATCATCGCCCTCACGTGGAGCTGGCAGGTCGCGTTCATCCTCACCGGCGCAATCGGATTCCTCTGGCTCGGCGCGTGGCTCTGGCTCTACAACGCGCCGGAGAAACACACGGGCGTTTCGAAAGAAGAGCTCGCGTACATCCGCAGCGACGCGGAAGAACCGGCGACGCGCGTCCCGTGGCTCAGCCTCATCCGCATGCGCCAGACCTGGGCCTTCGCCCTCGGCAAGTTCCTCACCGATCCGGTGTGGTGGTTCTATCTCTACTGGCTCGCGAAGTTCCTCAACGAAAAGCACGGCCTCACGCTGAGCAAAGTCGGATTGCCGCTCATCGTCATCTACGTCATTGCGGACATCGGCAGCATCGGCGGCGGCTGGCTCTCGTCGCACTTCATCAAACGCGGCTGGACGGTGAACAAAGCGCGCAAAGTCGCGATGCTCATCTGCGCACTCGGCGTCGTCCCTGTGATCTTCGCGCCGCTCGTGTCGGGACTCTGGACCGCCGTCGGACTGATCAGCCTCGCGGCCGCTGCGCATCAAGGGTGGAGCGCGAACATCTTCACCACCGTCTCGGACATGTTTCCGAAACGCGCGGTCGGCTCCGTGGTCGGCATCGGCGGGATGGCCGGCGGCATCGGCGGCATGGCCATCGCGACTGCGACCGGCTACGCGCTGCAACTCACCGGCAGCTATCACATCGTCTTTCTCTGCGCGGGCCTCGTCTATCTGATCGCGCTCGCGATCATTCACACGCTGGCACCGCGACTCGAGCAGGCCAATGTATGACGCCGTTCATCGACGATGACTTTCTGCTCGAGACCGACGTCGCGCGCGAGCTCTATCACCGCCACGTCGCGACGCTGCCGGTCATCGACTATCACTGCCATCTGCCGGTGCAGCAGATC
The DNA here is from genome assembly GCA_036383875.1 of Thermoanaerobaculia bacterium. GTDB lineage: Bacteria > Acidobacteriota > Thermoanaerobaculia > Gp7-AA8 > Gp7-AA8 > QHVT01. The sequence continues at coordinate 5,715 of DASVNL010000032.1, read as the reverse complement.
GCGAGCAATCACGCCTTTCGATCGATCACTGAAATCTGGCTCGACGGCGATCACTACAAGTGGCGCGCGATGCGCGCGAACGGCATCGACGAACGCTTCTGCACGGGCAACGCGACCGACTGGGAAAAGTTCGACGCGTGGGCGCGCACCGTTCCCGCGACGCTGCGCAATCCGCTCTATCACTGGACGCATCTCGAGCTGAAGAAACCGTTCGGCATCCACTCGCTGCTCGACGCCGCGAGCGCGCGCGCGATCTTCGATCGCTGCAACGAAAAGCTGCGTCAGCCCGAGTTCACGACGCAGGGTCTGCTGCGACAGTTCAACGTCGCGGTGGTCTGCACCACCGACGATCCCGCCGACTCGCTCGAACATCACCACGCGCTCGCGCAACGTCCCGATCCGGACACGCGCGTCGTGCCGACGTGGCGCCCCGATGCCGCGCTTGCGATCGAAGACATGGACGCGTTCAACGGGTGGCTCGATCGCCTCGAGTCGGCGTCGGGCGTCTCGATCGACAACTACACGCAGTTCATCGATGCACTCGATCGGCGCCACGCCGCGTTTCACGACGCAGGATGTCGCGCATCCGATCACGGTCTCGAACAGATCTACGCTGAACCGTCGAGCGACGCCGACGTCGCGAATACGTTCGCGAAGTTGCGCGCACGCGAGCCGGTCAACGGCGACGAAGCACGCGGCTACAAATCAGCGCTGCTGCATCACTTTGCATTGATGGATCACGCGCGCGGCTGGGTGCAGCAATATCACCTCGGCGCGCTTCGCAACACGAACTCGCGCATGCGCCGCAAGCTCGGCGCGGACACGGGACTCGACTCGATCGGCGACTTCGAACAGGCGCGCCCGCTCGCGCGCTTCCTCGATCGCCTCGACTCGACGAGTCATCTCGCGAAGACCATCCTCTACAACCTCAACCCGCGCGACAACGAACTGTTCGCGACGATGACCGGCAACTTCCAGGACGGCTCCGTGCCCGGCAAGATGCAGTACGGCGCGGCGTGGTGGTTCCTCGATCAGAAAGATGGGATGGAGGCGCAGATCCGCGCGCTGTCGAACATGGGTTTGTTCGCGCGGTTCGTCGGCATGGTCACGGACTCGCGCAGCTTCCTCTCCTACTCTCGCCACGAATACTTCCGCCGCCTCGTCTGCAACATCCTCGGCAACGACGTACGCGCCGGCCTCCTGCCGCACGATCTCACGCTGCTCGGCGGACTCGCGCAGGACGTCTCGTTCTTCAACGCCCGCGACTACCTCGGCCTCGACCTCGGCCGTCTCGGCCGCAACATTCATCGCAAAGCCGCATGATCCTCGACGCCTTCCGACTCGACGGCCAGCTCGCGATCGTCACCGGCGCCTCGCGCGGACTCGGTGCCGCGATGTCGATCGCACTCGCCGAAGCCGGCGCGGACGTCGCCCTGGTCGCGCGCGGCGATCTCGATGAAACCGCGGCGGCCGTCGAACGCGTTGGCCGTCGCGCGATTCGCATTCACGCCGACCTCGCCGATCGCGCCGCGACGTCGCACATCATCGACGCGGCGCCCAACGCGACGATCCTCGTCAACAACGCAGGCATCATCCGCCGCGCGAATCTCCTCGACTACACCGACGACGACTGGGACGCGGTCCTCGAGGTGAACCTGCGCTCCGTGTTTGCGCTTTCGCGCGCATTCGCGCAATCCGTGACCGCGCGCAGCGTCGCGGGACGCATCATCAACATCGCGTCGATGCTGTCGTTCCAGGGCGGCATCCGCGTCGTCGCGTACACCGCGGCCAAGAGCGGCATCGTCGGATTGACGCGCGCGCTGTCGAACGAGCTCGCGCCGATGAACATCAACGTCAACGCGATCGCGCCCGGCTACATGGCTACCGACAACACGCAGGCGTTGCGCGACGACCCCGCGCGCAGTCGCGACATCCTCGCGCGCATTCCCGCGGGCCGCTGGGGCACGCCGTCCGACCTCGCCGGCGCCGTCGTGTTCCTCGCGTCTCCCGCGTCGTCGTACATCCACGCGACGACGATCACCGTCGACGGTGGATGGATGTCGCGGTGAGACAATCGGCACATGCGCACTCGCATGGTCGCGTTCCTCCTCTGCCTCACTCTCCTCGCCCCCGCCGCCTTCGCGTGTAGTTGTATCCAGCTCACTGCAAAAGAAAACTTCGAAGCCGCGGACGCTGTGCTGGTCGGCAAAGTCATCCGCCTCGAGGTGACGAAAGAGCATCAGGGCGTGAGCACGATCGAAGCGACGGTGCGCGTCATCGAAGCGCGCAAGGGCAAGTTCACGGCAGGTCAGGAAGTCACGTTCGTCACGGACGACGGCTGCTGCTACTGCTCGTACAGCTACGTCATCGCCGGAACGTATCTCCTCTACGCGAACGCCGAGGAGCAGCGTTGGTCAACCAGTAGCTGCATGCGGTCCGGCCTGGTTCATGAGCCGGACGTGAAGGCGGACTTGAAAGAGCTTGGGTTCGCGCGGCTTCGCTAGGTGTATGCTCCATATCGACGTCAATACTGAAAGGCGGAAGATATGAGCACGAAACGGAGCATCCTTCTCATCAGCCTGGTTCTTCTCTTCACAGTCACGGTCTCCGCACAGGAGTTGAAAGGACGGTTGCGCGGCGCACAGCTCGACGTCGAGGCGAGCTACGACACGCTGCGATCCTTCAACGGCCGCGACGTCAAACCGGAGTTCGCGAAACTGACGCCGCAGATGCAGGCCGACGTCTGGACGCTGCATCTCGTCGAGGTCATCGCCGAGCATCCGGAGCTCACGCACGAACAGCGCAGCGTGCTGTTCGAAGCGCTCGGATTCATCGCCAGCGGCGCGTTCGAAGCGGATCGCACCAGTCCCGACTGGAACCGTCAGGTCCGCGAGCCGCTCACCTACATCGAACAACGCGCGAAGGCATTGCTCCCGCCGGAGCTCGTGCAGATCGCGCTCTACGACGTGAATAAACAGGCCGCGCTCGAACGCCTGCGCCCGCCGACGTTCCGCGTGACCACGAACGAAACGTGTCACTGCAATCAGGCCGGCAACGACTGCTTCCCGTCCGTGCCGTGCGAACGCGGCATGCCGAAATGCACGCTGGCTCAGGGTTGCGGTCCGATGTACCTCGACGTCTGCAACGGCACCTGTCAGTTCTGATCGACGACTTCGGAGTGCGATGCGCACGCGTCGCACTCCGCAACCTCACGGCTTCCCGCCGAACTGTTCCTTCATCTCGTCGAACACGCGCAGCACTTCCGCGATCGACTTCGGTCGATGCGCGGACTTCAGATACACCCAGCCCGTTTCGCGATGCAGGCGATGTCCGCGCACGCGCGCCCACGCAAAGCGTCCCGCGCGCAGATCGGCCGCAAGCGCGCCGTACGGGAGGATCGTGACGCCGAGGCCGTTCGCGACCATCGCCTTGATGATCTCGACGTTCTCCGTTTCCATCACGACGTTCACCGGCATCTGTTCGTTGAGAAAAAATTCATCGACCACCTTGCGTGTGTTCGAACCCGACTCGAAGAGGATCAGTGGATAGCGCGCGAGCGTCTTCGCCTCGACAGTGCGCGCGCGCGACAACGCATGGTTCTTCGCGCAGACGACGACCATCTCCTCTTTGAGCACGGGCAGGACTTCGAGGTCGGGGCCGTAGATCGGCAGCGTGAGCAACAACAGATCGACGTCGTGATCGCGCAGTCGCTGCAGGAGATCGACGGCGGTGCCGGTCGTGACGCGCAGGTCGACGTTCTTGTACATCGTCCTGAATTTCTTGAGGAGCTTCGGGAGGATGTGCAGGCAGACGGTCATGCCGCCGCCGAGGGAGATGGACCCGCTCTGCATGTTCTGCGTGTCCGAGATCTGCGCGACGACTTCCTGCATGTCGCGCCAGATCCGGTTCGCCGCACTCAACAGAATGTGCCCCTCGGGCGTGATGTTCACGCCGCGTCCCGTGCGATGTAGCAGCAGCGTGCCGAGTTCCTTCTCGAGCAGTTGCAACTGCCGGCTGATGGCGGATTGCGAAATGTGCAGCCGTTGCGCGGCGCCGGTGAAACTCCCGGCTTCCACGACGGCCCGAAACATCTCCAACTGACGAACGTCCATGCGCGATGCTAGCGCAAAAGTCCCATCTGATTTTCAGATGGGACCCATGCCTGAATTGCGCACGTTCGATGGCTGCTTTTACGCGCCGAGCGACTTGCGCACGAACATGAACTGGCCGAGGTGATACGCGTTGTGATCGAGCGTCAGCAGGACTTCGCGGAGGATCGTCTGGCCGCTGCCGTGCGAAATCGGCGTGTAGAGATCGACGGACGGATCCATCGTCAGCTCGGCGAGCGCCTGCAGGTCGTTGCGATACTGCACGATGCTCTGATCCCACGTCGCGTCGTCGGCCGGCGTGTCGGACGCTGGCCAGTAGCCCGCGGGGAACTCGGGCGAGACGTGCTTCGCGTCGCGCGAGAACTCGAGGATGTCCCACAGCGTGATGCGCAAATGCTCGAGCAGTTGCCACGGCGTGTGCGGTGCGCCGGCCGGACGCTGCCCGCGCAGCTCGGACGGAAAGTCCTTCGTCGCCTCTTCGAAGCGGATGTGCGCGCTGTCCCAGTCGAGCGAGCGCACCAGCAGTTCGCGGAGTGATGTTTCGTTGCTCATGATTCGATTCTCCTTGCGTGAAATTCAGCTTCCAGTTTCCAGGTCGCGCCGTCGCGCTCGAGTGCTTCGCCGAGCCAGCGGAACGAATTCGGTGTGATGTCGATGAAACTCCAGCGGATCGGCGTGCCGTCCGCGTGCTGCCCGATCTGCACGAGGTCACCGCCCTGCTTCGTGCCGATCAATTCATCGCGGCGTCCGCTGATCGGATTCATCCACGTGACGCGCCACGCCGCGATGGCCGGGTCCCACACGCGGATCGTCATTCCGTACGTGGCCACGAGATTCTCCGCCTTCATGATCCACACGTCCTGCACCGCACGCCCTTCGAGTACCCAGCCGAAGTGCGCCGATCCTTTGATCTTGCGCTCGCGCACGTCGACGCCGTAGCGGATCACGTCGAGCTCCCAACTGCCGACCAGCCAGCCATACGCGTCCATCTCCTCCGGGATCTCCGGCGAGCGCCCGGCCGCCGCCAGCGCCTCGATCATCGTCATCGCGTCCTCCTGCAAACATTCGTCATGCAGGACGGGTTATAAAAGCGAAGCGAGGAACGAATCTTGGCGAAAATTGCGGTCGAGCTGCAGCAGGCCATTCGCGAGCGGATGCGCAACGGTCACGAAGGTTCCGCGACCGCGCGGACGCTCGCATCGGGCGACGGCTGGCGCGTCGCGGATGTGCTCTGCACGTCCGGTCCCGATGATCGGCCGTTCGAAGAGCGGCACGCACACGTCTCGATGTCGATGGTGGTCGCGGGAACGTTTCAGTACCGCACCACGAAACACGCCGAGCTCATGACCGCCGGCTCGATGCTCCTCGGCCACCCTGAACTCCCCTACGAATGCTCGCACGCACACGGCACCGGCGATCGCTGCATCTCGTTTCAGTTCGCGCCCGATGCCTTCGAGCGCATCACCGGCGCACGTCCTCGGTTCCGTCCGCAGCGACTTCCACCGATGCGCGAGTCCGCACCGCTCATCGCCCGTGCGTGCGCCGCGCTCGACAACGCAAACGCCTCGTGGGAAGAGCTCGCGATCGACGTCGCCGTGCGGACCGT
>DASVNL010000031.1:0-3485 GCA_036383875.1 Thermoanaerobaculia bacterium | reverse complement strand
CGAGCTCGTGATCCTCGACATCTCGGCGACCGATCGCGCGGCGTCGACGGCGATCGAGACCGTGCGACGCGTCGCGGAGTCGCTGTGCATTCCGCTCACCGTCGGCGGCGGCGTGCGCACGCTCGAAGACTTTCGCGCGATGCTGCGCGCCGGCGCGGATCGCGTCGCGATCAACACCGCGGCGCTGCGACGTCCCGAGCTCATCGCCGAGTGTGCACGCGAGTTCGGCGTGCAGGCCGTGGTCTTGTCGTGCGACGCGAAGCGCGTGGATGATCGCTGGCTCGCGACGGTGCGCGGCGGCAAGGAACTGACCGACGTCGACGCGGTCGAATGGTGCCGGCGCGCGGAGGAGCTCGGCGCGGGAGAGATCCTGCTGACGAGCGTCGATCGCGACGGCACGAACCGCGGCTTCAACCTCGAACTCCTGCGCGCCGTGACGAGCGCGGTGAAGATCGGCGTGATCGCGTCGGGCGGAGCTGGTCAACTAGCTGACTTTCGCGATGCGATCGAAGCCGGCGGCGCACGCGCGGTGCTCGCGGCGTCACTGTTTCACGATCGCGTGCTCAGCGTCGGCGACGTCAAACGTCATCTCGAACACGAAGGGATCCCGGTCCGATGAAATTCGATGCGAACGGCCTCATCCCCGCGATCGTGCGCGATGCGCGCAGCGGCGCGGTGCTCACGCTCGCCTACATGAACGAAGAGTCGCTGCGGAAAACGCGCGAATCCGGCGAGACGTGGTTCTGGAGTCGCAGCCGCAACGCGCTGTGGAACAAAGGCGCGACGAGCGGGAACACGCAGCGCGTCGTGCACATCGCCGAAGACTGCGACGGCGACGCGCTCGTCGTCACGGTCGAGCCGAACGGACCCGCGTGTCACACCGGCGCGACGTCGTGCTTCGCCGATGTACCGCCGCTTCCGCTCGAACGTCTGATGCGCGTGCTGCGCTCGCGCTACGACGACCGTCCCGAAGGTTCGTACTCGACGTATTTGTTCAACACGGGACGCGACAAGATCCTGAAGAAGATCGGCGAGGAAGCGACCGAGGTCGTGATCGCTGCGAAGGGGCAAGGGAGAGAGCGCGTGATCAGCGAGCTCGCGGATCTCGTTTTTCACGTCTCCGTGCTGATGACGGACGAGGGAATCGGCTGGCGCGAAGTCGAGGAGGAGTTGTCGAAGAGAGCGCGCTGAGACAGTACTATTCCGCGCATGAAGCGCTTCGTCGTCACGCTCTGTCTTCTGGCCACTGCCACGCTCGCGCGCGCCGCGGAGCGCGTGGACATCCTGATCACCGGCGGCACCGTCGTCACGATGGCCGGCCCGAACATCGAGAAGGGCTCGGTCGCGATCAAAGACGGCGCGATCGTCGCCGTCGGCGCATCATCCGACATCGACAAAAAGTACACGGCGCGCACGGTGATCCGCGCAGGCGGACACGCAGTGGTGCCGGGCTTCGTCAACGCGCACACGCATGCGCCGATGACACTCTTCCGCGGCATCGCCGACGATCGCGAGCTGATGGACTGGCTGACGAACTTCATCTTCCCCGCGGAGGCGAAGAACGTCGATCGCGAGTTCGTGAAGTGGGGCACGCGCCTCGCCGCCGCGGAGATGATCCGCTCCGGCACGACGACGTTCGCCGACATGTACTACTTCGAGTCGGACATCGCCCGCGAAACGAAAGCCGCCGGCCTCCGCGGCGTCCTCGGCGAAACGCTCATCGACTTCCCCGCCCCCGACAACAAAACGTGGGACGCGATGATCGCGTACATGCGCGAGTACGCGAAGCAGTGGAAGGGCGACTCGATGATCACGCCGGCGTTCGCGCCGCACGCGCCGTTCACCGTCTCCACCGATCACCTCAAGCAAGTGCGCGCGCTCGCGACGGAGCTCGGCATCCCGATCCTCATTCACGTCTCCGAAACGAAGGACGAGCTGCGCCAGGTCGCGGAGAAGCAGAACGGCCAAACACCCGGCGCCTACCTCGACTCGATCGGCTTCCTCGGCGACGACGTCGTCGCCGCGCACGGCGTGCATCTCACTCCCGCGGAGCTCAAGACGTTCGCGGCGCGCAAGACCGGCGTCGTGCATTGCCCCGAGTCGAATCAGATGCTCGCGTCCGGCGTCGCGCCGATCAGCGCAATGATCGCCGCCGGCATGGAAGTCGGCCTCGGCACCGACGGTCCCGCCGGCTCGAACAACAACCTCGACATGCTCGAAGAGATGGCTAGCGCGGCGCGTCTGCAGAAAGTCACGAGCAACGATCCGAAAGCGATCAGCGCGCGCGAAGTGTTGCGGCTCGCGACCATCGGCAGCGCGCAGGTCATCGGCCTCGCCGACAAGATCGGCACGCTCGAGAAAGGCAAACGCGCCGACGTCGTTCTCATCGACCTCCAGCAGCCGAAAGTGCAGCCGGTCTACTCCGTCGAATCCGCGATCGTTTACGCCGCGTCGGGCAATTCCGTCGTCACGACCATCGTCGACGGCAAGATCCTGATGCGTCGCGGCGAACTGCTCACGCTCGACGAAGACGAAATCATGCAGAAGGCCGACGAGTACCGGCAGAAAGTGCTGCGCAGCCTCGCGAAGTAAGCCCCGATCCCGATCCCGATGCGGAAACTCCTCGCTACTTCCCTATTCTTCGCTCTCGCCTGCACGACCTCGACGACGCCACCCGCAACGCCGAGGGTCGTCGCACCGCCACAACTCGCCGCGACCGCGATCGCGCAACGCGTCGTGCTCGTCTCGTTCGATGGACTCGGCGCTGACGCGCTCGCGCGGCAGACGAATCTCCCCGCATTCGAAGCGCTGATTCGCGACGGCGCGGCCGCGCGCAGCGTCCCGGTGAATCCGACCGTCACGTCGACGACGCATGTCTCGATCCTCACCGGTGCCGATCCGCAACGTCACGGCATCGTCTCGAACCGCTTTCACGTCGCGGGGACGCCGGCCGAAACGACGGCACGCGGCATGGACACGCCGATCGACGTCGAGACGCTCGTCGTCGCGGCGCGCAGGCAAGGCAAGCGCGTCGGCGCGGCGCTCTTCCCGACCGTCGACGCGACCACGCCCGAGCGCACCGCGGATTTCGGGATGGTCTGGCGTCCGTCGCTCACGCAGGGCAAAGTCGTGAAGCTCACGCGCACGGACTTTCGCCGCGAGTGGGTTCCGCCGACGTGGACGCAACGCCCGCAGCGTCGCACGTCGTACTCGCCGATCATGCGCGCGCGCATCGAGTGGGGAATTCCGAAGACCGCGCGCACGGACGTCGACGTCGTCGCGTACGACACGACCAACGATTCGCGCGAGAACTACGACACCTATCGCGTCGAGGCCAACGATCGCGAGCTCGCGACCGACGCGCGCGGCTGGTTCGCGATCTCGCAGGAAACGGCGACCGGCGTCGCGGGTTCGTGGTCGAAGATCCTGTCCGCGCAGCCAACGCTCGACGTCGAGATTTACTGGGGCGCGATCTCGCGCACGAC
>DASVNL010000030.1:0-19544 GCA_036383875.1 Thermoanaerobaculia bacterium | reverse complement strand
TTCGACGCGCGTCGGCATGAACGTGCCGGAGCGATTCGCGAAGTAGATCAACCGTTCTTCTCCGTGCGACGGCGATCGAGCGTCGCTTTGAGAACGCGCAGGTAGTTGCTGTCCAGCGTCGCGCGCTCGCGACGCACCGTGTTGTTGTCGTGCACGCGGCGCTCGTAGACGACGTCGGGAATCATGTGCATCGTGACGCCCGCATCGACGGCGCGCGCATACCAGCCCACGAACTCGCCGGCCGTGAGTTTCGTGTCGAACTCGCCGACGCGCTCCCACACCTCGCGGCGCATGAGCAATCCGCCGCGATGCAGGCCGGGAACGGGATCATCGGAGATCGCGAAACGCCAGCGCTGGTCCATCAGCTCGGGCGAAACGAACTGGCGGACGAATCCGAACACGACGTCGATCGAAGGATCGGCCTCGAGCGCGGCGAACTGCCGCTCGAGCTTGTGCGGGAGCCAGCGATCGTCGGCGTCGATCGATGCGATCCATTCACCGCGCGCTTCCTGCATGCCGCGATTGAACGTGCGCGCGATGCCGGAGTGCGGCGCGCGCACGACGCGCACGAGGTATCCGAAGCTTTCCGCGACGGCGACCGTGCCGTCGGTGGAGCCATCGTCGACGATGATCACTTCGGTGTTGGGCGGCGTCTGTGCGAGCACGCTCTCCAACGCTTCGGCGATGGTCCGCTCGGAGTTGTACGCCGGAACGACGACGCTGAGAAAAGGTCGGGACATGCTCGTCATCTCCGTTGCCGCCAGACCGCGCGGCGCACTACCTGGAGCAGCTGTTTGTGCGCGTTCGGCGCGCCGGAGTCGTTCGTGTCGTGAACGCGATGCCGCACGAGCAGCTCGTCGATCGTCGCGAAGGGAACGCCGATCGCTTTGGCGCGCGCGATCCAGTCCGTGTCGCTGGCTTGCGCGTACTGCGGATCGTGCTCGCCGACGCGCTCGTACGTCGCACGCGTGAACGCCAGACAGCTCGGCATCCATCCGGGCACCGGGCCGCTCATCATTTCCGGACGCACCCAAGACGGCTGCTGCGCGATCGACGGCTCGACGAAAAACTCCTGCAGGCAAAGCACGACGTGGTCGGGATGAGCGAGCAGGTAGTCGACCTGCTTGCGGACCTTCGATGGCTCCCACAGATCGTCCTGATCGAGCATCGTGATGATCGGCGCGATCGACGCGGCGATGCCGACGTTGCGCGCGACGGCGACGCCGCGCTGTTCCTGTCGAATGACGAGCACCTCGCGCGTCGCCGCCAGCTCCGCGCTGCCGTCGGTCGAGCCGTCGTCGACGACGATGACCTCGAGCGGCCGGTAGTCCTGCGCGAACACGCTGTCGAGCGTTTCGGCGAGAAACCGCACGCCGTTGTGGACCGGCACGATCACGGCCACGAGTGGATTCACATCGGTCACGAATTCACCTTTCGACGCCGCGCGATCGAGCGCTGCAGGACGGTGTGCATGTCGAGCTCGCGCAGGTCCTTGCCGCGCGTCATGTTGTCGCCGGTTCTGCGCACGAGCTGCACGAGGTCACGCGTGATCAGCGGTCCGAGTCCGGCGTCGCGCAGTCGGAGATACCAGTCGACGTCCTCGCTGCCCGTGAGCGTCGGATCGAACGCGCCGATCCTCTCAAACGCCTCGGCACGCACGAGCGCCGCGCCCATGTTCGCGAAGAGATGCGGCTCGGTCGGCTCGCCCATCGCGTCGCCGTTCGCGTCGCACGCGACGAACGCGGAGTAGCCAATCGTTGCGAATACTTCGGGATGCGCTCCGAGAATCGCGAGCTGCGTGTCGAGACGTCGCGGCATCCAGACGTCATCATCATCGACGAACGCGATGAACTGCGCGGTCGCGTGCGCGAGTCCCGTATTGCGCGCGGCCGCGGGGCCTGCGTTTCCCTGACGGATCGCGACGACACCGAGGTCGCGCAGGATGCGCGGCGTGTCGTCCGTCGAGCCGTCGTCGACGACGATGATCTCGACCGGCACCGACTGCGCGCGCACGCTCAGCACCGCATCGGCGATCGTCGCAGCGCCGTTGAACGTCGGAACGATCACGCTCACGACGCTCATGCGCTCTCCTCGATCGCGCGCGCAACGAGCGCCGGGATTTGATCGCGATCATCGCCGAGGTCGAGCGCGAATGCGGGGACTGCGCGCGCGAGCGTCGCCATCCACGCGAACGTCGCGCCGTCGTTGCCCGGCAATTGGAACACCGTCGTCGGCGCCAGCGCTCGCAACGCCTCCGCGCCACTCGCGCGTCGAAGCCGCGACGTGCCACCCGTGACGCGCGGCAGCACGAGCGCGCGAATCGGAAAAGAATCAACGACGTCGCTCAGCAACGCGACGCCTTTTTCGTTTTCCTGCGGGTCGATGTGCAACGCGACGTCGGGCAGAAGCGACACGGATGTCGCGTCGATCTTCGCGGTCGAATACAGCGAGTGTGCCGTCGCAGGATTGGCGGTGATGCCGACGTAGTCGTCGCCGGCGTAGCGCAGTCCTGCGATCGCGCAGAGCATCGCCGTCGTCGACTTGCCCGAGCCTCCCCGACCCGCGAGCAACGCACCGCCGCGATCCGTCGCGACGGCGGCGGCGTGAGCGAGCCTGCAGTTTCGTGTTTCGAGCAGCCAGTGCAGCAGCGTGCGGAACGGCGCTGCGCGTTCGTACGAGGGCAGGCCGGTCGCGTCGCCGACGGTGAAGATCCCGAGGTTGCGCGACGCGTCGAACACACTGAGCGCGCCCGATGGTGCGAAGAGCGAGACGCGCAGTGAATCGTCGAGATGAACTTCGCCGCGCACGCCGACATCTTCGGCGCGCCACGGAACCGCGGGTTTCTCGATGTGCGCCGACGCGCAGTCGTAAATCAGGATCGTCGCGTCGGGATCGCGCGGAACGGTGATGCGATGCGTGAGCGCGGGCAACAGGCGCGTGCGCAGACGATCGCCGGCGAATCGGAGCTGAACGTGCAGTCCGGCGATCGCGAGATGGTCTTCGTAGACGCCGAGGCGCGCCGCGGCGACGGCGAAGGCATCTTCGATCTCGAGCTGCTGCGTAAGCGGCACCGTCAGCTCTTGTGCGGCCAGCCTGCAGCGTCGACCTCGTGAATCGGATCGAGCATCAGCAGTTCCTGCAGGTCCGTGAACTTCTCGACGCGCGGCGTGCTGTACGGCGGCAGTTCGAGGTCCGTGCCGATCTGCGCGGGCTCCGCGTCGAGATCGACGAGCCGTTCCTGCGCGAGCTCATTAAGGAACGCGCTGACTTCCGATTGCTCCTCGGCGTTGAAGCGCGCGAGCAGTCGATCGTACGTGGTGCCGGCGACGATGCTTTGCCAGAGCGTCGATGCGAGACCGAGCAGGCTGTAATACGAGCCTGTCTCCATGTGGATGATCACGACTTCGCCGTCGATACACTCGTGGCTCACGGGTGGCTGCGGAATTCTCATGATTGGACCTGCGGACCGAGCGGATTAGGACGGCCGAGTTTAGCAGACGCGGCCGCACTCAAACGAGATAGGCGGCGGCGAATCCGACCTGCGCGGCCATCATCATCAGATACATGTGCCGCCACGACGGATGATTCTCCGTCGCGGTGAGCTCGTCCGGATTGCGCACGAGCAGCCACACCGTGTATCCGCCCCACGCCGCGAGCACGAATCCAAGAACGGTGATGAACGTCGCGTTGCCGGTGAGAATCCCGAGGTGCGCGCCGAGCGGCATCAGGAGCCACGGCAAAACGAAGAACGGCGCGATCATCCATGCCGCCTTGCGCACGCCGAACGCGATCGGGAGCGTGCGACACCCGCCGGCGCGATCGCCTTCCATGTCGCTGAAGTCTTTCGTCGACGCGGCGCCGAGGAGGAAAGTCATGAAGATCACGCCGATGTACCAGGGCTCGAGCACGGACCAGCGGGCGACCATCGTCCAGCCCGCGACTTTGAGGAGGCATCCCCGGGGAATGGCGATGGTGAGGTTCGCGCCGATCGGATGCGCTTTCGTGCGGCCGAGCGCGGGGACGGAGTAGATGAACGTGGAGATCAGCGCGACGATGTAGATGAAGAAGCACTCGTGCCACGCGAGCGGCGCGAAGAGTTTCTGCGTCCACGTCGTGAAGGGATGGACGACCACGAGCCACGTCGGGATCGTGCCGAGGGCGTACATTACCCAGGTGAAGATCCACCCTTCGCGAATCGACACGCCTTCGGTGACCAGCGGACGATTCGGCTTGTTGATGCGGTCGATCTCGAGGTCGTAAATCTGGTTGAGGCTGTTGTTCGCGGCGTTGAGAAACGCGGCGCAAATCGAGCCGAGCACGACGGTCAAAATCACCGAGCTCGTCACGGCGCGCGTCGGATCGGGGTTGTGCGCCGAACCCCACGCGCACACCGCTCCGGAGATGATTCCGAGGAGCGGTGGGAGCAGCGTAAACGGCCGGGCCAGGTGGAGGAAGCGCTTCACGGCGCGTAGTGTACTGGTAGACTCTCGCCGTGCCTCGCAAGCCTTCCTACGACAACGACGACAGCGATTACGGCTCCGCCCCCACCCAGCGACTCAGCGAACGACGCATCGCGTTGTTCATCGATTTCGAGAACATCGCGATCGGCGTCGTGGACGCGAAATACAAGAAGTTCGAGATCGCGCTGTTGCTCGAACGTCTGCTCGAAAAAGGCAAGATCGTCGTCAAGCGCGCGTACTCGGACTGGGACAAGTTCCCCGAATACAAACGCGAGCTGCACGAGGCCGCGATCGAGCTGATCGAGATCCCGGGCCGCGGCTATTCAGGCAAGAACTCCGCGGACATCCGGCTGGCCGTCGACGCGATGGACATGTGCTGGTCGAAAGAACACATCGACCTCTTCGTCATCGCGTCGGGCGACTCCGATTTCTCGCCGCTCGTGTCGAAGCTCAAAGAGAACGACAAGTACGTCATTGGCTGCGGCGTGAAGAACTCGTCGAGCGATCTGCTGATCGACAACTGCGACGAGTTCATCTTCTACGAGGATCTCGTGCGCGGCGTGCAGAAGGCGCCGACGGTCGCGTTCCAGGACAAGAAAAAGTCCGAGGTCTTCAAGCTCCTCATCGATTCGATCAAGGCCCTCATGCGCGAGAACAAAGAGATCCTCTGGGGCTCGATGGTCAAGCAGACCATGCAGCGCAAGAAGCCGACGTTCAACGAGGAGTACTACGGCTACAACACCTTCAGCGACCTGCTGGAAGACGCGCAGGAAAACAACATCATCAAGATCAAGAAGGACCTGAAGTCGGGGTCGTACGTGATCACCGGCTTCGCGCAGCCAGCGGCATAGGACATTCGTGCCGAATCTCGAGAACCGCGCGCACTTTCCCGTCCTCGTGATCGGTACCGGCATCGCCGGGCTGACGACCGCATTCGCGCTCGCCGGCGCGGGCATCCGCGTGCTGCTCGTGACGAAGGCCACGGATCCCGCGGACTGCAACACGTCGTGGGCGCAGGGCGGAATCATCTATCAAGGTGAAGGCGACTCGCCGGCGAAGCTGGTCAGCGACATCCTCCGCGCCGGCGCCGGAATCTCGAACGAGACGGCGGTGAACTTCCTGGCCGAGGAAGGTCCGAAGGTCGTGAAGCGCCTGCTGCTCGATGACATTCATGTCCCCTTCTCGACGACCCACGAGGGCGAGCTCGATCTGACGCAGGAAGGCGCGCACTCGGTGTCGCGCATCATCCACGCGGGCGACGCCACGGGTCGCGCGATCGAGACGTCGCTGCTGAATCGCGTGAAGGCCGAGCCGAACATCACGCTCGCGACCGACGTCACGGCGATCGATCTGTTGACCACGCATCACCATCCGCTCGACATTCAGGTGCGCTATCGCCTCACGAACGAGTGCGTCGGTGCGTATCTGCTCGACAATCGGACCAACGACGTCTACACGATCTTCTCCGACTTCACCGTGCTCGCGACGGGCGGCATCGGGCAGATGTATCTCCACACGACGAACACACGCAACGCGATCGGCGACGGCGTGGTGATGGCGCATCGCGCCGGCGCGCGGATCATGAACGCGGAGTACGTCCAGTTCCACCCGACGGCGCTCGCGGACAAGAAGGCCAATCACTTCCTGATCTCCGAGGCGCTGCGAGGCGAGGGTGCGCGACTGCGCAATCAGCGCGGCGAGTACTTCATGGCGCGTTACGCGCCGGAGCTCAAAGATCTTGCGCCGCGCGACGTCGTCGCACGCGCGATCGTCGAGGAGATGACGCGCAACAAAGAGGAGTTCGTCTATCTCGATCTGGCGAACTTCTACAACGGACATCAGCCGATCCACGAGCGCTTCCCGAACATCACCGCGGCCTGCGCCGCGATCGGCGTCGACATCGCTCGCGATCCGATTCCGGTCGTCCCCGCCGCGCACTACTTCTGCGGCGGCGTGCTCGTGAACACGTCCGGCGAGACGACGCTGAGCCGCCTCTACGCGATCGGCGAGACGTCGTGCTCCGGTCTGCACGGCGCGAATCGTCTGGCGTCGACGTCGCTGCTCGAAGGTCTGACGTGGGGCTACTACGCGGCGCAATCGATTCAGGATCGCCTCAGCGGCGCGGCGTCGAGCGCGTCGCCGTCGGTGCATCGCGCCTTCTCCTCACTGCCTCCCGGAACCGGCTCCATCCCCAACGCTCTCCTCGGCTCGGTCCCCGACTGGCAGCCGCCCGGCAAGGAGAACCTCGAGGATCCGGCGAACATCCTCCAGGACTGGACGATCATCCAGCACACGATGTGGAACTACGTCGGGATCGTGCGCACCTACGAGCGCCTCAAGCGCGCTCTCTCCGACATGCAACACCTCGGCTCCCGCCTCACGAAGTACTACCACGAGTCGATGATCAGCAAGTCGATCGTCGAGCTGTTTCACGGTCAGCAGATGGCGTCGATCGTCGCGGCCGCGGCGATCCGGAATCCGCGCTCCATCGGCGCGCACTTCCGCAAAGACTGAGGCGGCACGGCCGCCCGCGCTGTTTGGCAAAGCCTCCGCCACGCGTTTTGCTCGTGGCATGAACCCCGGCGAAAAATAACAGTAGCCATCCGCCCCTCCAGCGTTTATGGTGTTATCCCATAAACTTATCTGGAGGCTCAATCCCTTGTCCCGTCGAACGTTCGCCGTTCTGTTCTTCGCAGCTGTCCTGTCGTTCCCGCTCTTCGGCGCCTACACGATTGCGCCACCCGCAGGTCCCAGCACCGGCGGTACGGAAGTCACGATCAGCGGCACCTTCGGCTCCGGCACACACGAGGTGTACTTCGGCGCGGAGAAGGCGTCCAACGTCCGGCGGATCAACGCGCAGACGCTCCTCGCGGTCACGCCCTCGCATCTTCCCGGCACGTCGGCGGTGTCGGTCTTCGAGTCCGGCACGTTCGTCTCGACGAACCTCGTCTACACGTTCAGCGGCAGTGTGCCGGCGGCCTACGAGCGCCTCCTGGTCCCGATCTTTTTGGAGCCGGTCTACGGTCAGTTCGGCTCCCAGTTCGTCACGAGTTTCACGGCTCGGAACACCGGCGAGGCTGCGCTCAATCTTTACGGGTTCGATCTCGCCTGCCCGCTGGCCGGATGCCTCTATCGTCCGCTGATCGACTCGCCGATCACGCTCACGAACGACTTTCGGACGCTCGAAGACAACTCTAACGTCTTGAAGAACGGCAACCCCGGCCGGTTCATCTACGTGCAGAAAAACCGTCTGCGCGACGTCGCGATGAACCTGCGTGTGTATGACCTTTCGCGGTCGGACGAGAACTACGGGACCGAGATCCCGATCGTCCGCGAGCGCGACTTCGTCACGGACTACGCGCCGCTGACGCTGCTCAACGTGCCGACCGGTCCGAAGTTCCGCAACACGCTGCGCATCTACGGCGACGGTCCGATTCGCGTGACGGTGCGCGTCGAAGCGGAAGGCATCCCGCCGGCCGACTACGATGTCGACCTGAAGGAAGGCGCCGACATCTTCTCGCCCGCCGTCGCGACGTTCACGAACTTCCCGTCCGTCGACGGCTTCGCCACCGTGTCGATCACGGCCCCCATCCCACCGATCCTCCCGCCGCCCGCGCCGCCGTTCTGGGCGTTCGTGAGCGTGACGAACAACGAGACGCAGCTGATCACCACGATCACCCCGCAACCGTAGGAGTCGATGATGAAACGAAGCCTGTTGCTGATGATCCTCTTCGCCACGGTGTCCGCGATCGCGCAGACACCGCCGGTCATCCAGTCGGTCTATCCGCTGTCCGGGCCGGCCAGCGGCTGGTCGAAGGTGACGATCGAAGGCACAGGGTTCTCGACGTGCGTCTGCAGTCCGCCGGTCCCGCCGAGGGTGTTCTTCGGCGAGACGGAAGCCATTCGCGTGAATCACCTGAGCGAGGTGAAACTGGAAGCACTCGCACCGCCCCACACGGGCGGCTTCGTCCCGATGCGCGTCGTGCTGTTCGACAACACGCAGTCCAAGAGCAGCGTCGCGTATCTCTTCGACGTGGAGGATGGAGACGGAGTCGAGCGCGTCCTGATCCCGCTGTTCACGCCGCCCATCGCCGGCCAGAACGGCGCGGAGTTCCACACCGAACTTCGCATCGTCAACGAGCGCGAATCGCCCGTCACGGTGCACGGGCTCACAACGAATGGGACTCCATTCATCGTGAACGGCGATGTCACGCCGTCGCCGATCGGATCGCCCGCCCGCTTCATCACGATCGCATCGAAGGAGCACGACCAACTCTGGATGAATCTGCGCGCCTACGACACGAGCCGCGCCGCCGACAACTTCGGCACGCAGATCCCGCTGCCCCGAGAGAAGGACTTCATCCGCGAAGAGATGGTGCTGTCGAACATCCCAACCGATCCGAAGTTCCGCAGCACGCTGCGCATCTATTCGACGACTGACCCCGGCACGATCTCCATGAGGATCGTCGCGCAAGGCCACACCGAAACGAAGCAGATCAATCTGCACGCAGGAGCGAACGAGTACGAGCCCGCCTACGCGGTGTTCACCGACTTCCCTGTGAACGTCGGACCGATTCGCGTCGAGATCTCGTCGCCGCCGCAGGAACTGATCTTTCCCCCGAGCTCCGTCCCCCCGCCGATGTGGGCGTTCATCTCGGTGACGAACAACGACACGCAGATGATCACGACGATCACGCCGTGATCGCGAGCTAGAACAACTCGCGCTGGTTTCGCGCGGCGCTCAACGGATAGTTGAGGTGCGCGAACGCGGTGCGGCTGACGACGCGGCCGCGCGGTGTGCGTTGCATGAAGCCGATCTGGATGAGGTAGGGCTCGTACAGATCTTCGATCGTTCCGCGGTCTTCGCCGACGGACGACGCGAGGGCGTTGAGGCCGACAGGTCCGCCGCCAAAGCGTTCGATGATCGTCGTGAGGAGCTTGCGATCGATCTCGTCGAGGCCGTACTCGTCGACTTCGAGCATGCTCAGCGCCTCGCGCGCGATCGCGACGTCGACGCTGCCTTCGTGGCGGACTTCGGCGAAGTCGCGCACGCGACGAAGGAGACGGTTCGCGATGCGCGGAGTGCCGCGTGCGCGTCGTGCGATCTCGACGGCGGCGTCGCGTTCGATCGGGATGCCGAGGATGTCGGAGGAGCGGCGGACGATGATCGTGAGTGACTCGGGATCGTAGAAATCGAGGCGATGCACGATGCCGAAGCGTGCGCGCAGCGGTGCGGTGAGCAGGCCTGCGCGCGTCGTCGCGCCGACGAGCGTGAAGCGCGGAAGCTCGACTTTCAGCGTGCGCGCGGCCGGCCCCTGTCCGATCACCACGTCGACGTGAAAGTCTTCCATCGCCGAGTAGAGCACCTCCTCGACGATCGCGGGGAGGCGATGAATCTCGTCGATGAACAGCACGTCGCCGGCTTCGAGATTCGTGACGATCGCGACGAGATCGCCGGGCTTCTCGAGTGCAGGACCGGATGTCGTGCGCAGACTCGCGTTCATTTCGTTCGCGACGATGTTCGCGAGCGTGGTCTTGCCGAGTCCGGGAGGTCCGAAGAGCAGCACGTGATCGAGCGCTTCGCCGCGATTGCGCGCGGCGGTCAGAGAGATCTCGAGATTCGCTTTGACCTTGTGCTGGCCGATGTACTCGCGCAGGAGTTTGGGGCGAAGGGAGAGCTCGGTCTGGAGGTCGTCCGGATCGGGCGTCGCTGCGAGGATGCGCTCGTCGGTCACTCGGTGCAGTCTAACTGACGCGCGCGCCCTGTCCGAACGAGCGTTCGAGCGCGACCGGATGCGAAGGGAGCGAGACCATGATCGCCGTCCCCTCGCCCTGCTCCGACGTGACGTCGATCTTCCCGCCGTGCTCCTGCACGATCCGATACGAGATCGCCATGCCGAGCCCCGTGCCGGAGGGGAAGTTCGTGCGGAATGGCTGGAAGAGACGCTGCAGGTCGAGCGCGGACATGCCGCGTCCGCTGTCGGTGAACACGATGCGATACGAGCCGTCTTCGGCAGTCGCGCGCACGCGCAGCGTTCCGCCTTGCGGCATCGCCTGCACCGCGTTGCGCGCGATGTTCCAGAACACCTGCCGGATCTGATCGGGATCGCCGACGATCGAGAACGACGGCGGTGCGATGTCGCGCACGATCGCGTGCTTCTCGTGCAGCTCGGGTGAGTTTTGCAGCAGGTCGAGCGTCTCCGCGAGACTCGCCGCGACGTCGAATTCGACGGCGTGTTTTTCCTGCGGACGGACGAAACGCAGAAAGTCGGAGATCGATTTGTTGAGGCGCTCCGATTCTTTCAGCACGATCGACATGAGCCGCTGTTCCTGCGGCGTCAGCGACTTCGAGTTCTTGAGGACCTGCACGGAGCCCGCGATCGCGGCGAGCGGATTTCGAATCTCGTGCGCGATGCCCGCGCTCAACTCGCCCACCGCCGCCATCCGATCTTTCAGCCGCACCTCGGACTCGAGCATCTTCATGTCCGTGAGGTCCTGAAAGATCACTGTGTAGCCGGCCGACATCCCATCGAGTGTGCTCAGCGGGCTAACGGCGAAGCCGACGATCCGACGCTGGCCGGCCGATGAAAAGTCATCGAGCTCGCGGCGCACGACGATGCCCTGCGCGAGCTCTTCGCGCGTGACGTTCCACCCTTCGACGGAGAAGAAGCCGAGCTCCGTGACGTGACGGCCGAGGATTTCGGGCGGCGGGAGTTTGAGGATGTCGGCGCCGGCGGGATTCACGAAGGATGCGGTGCCGAACGACGAGAGCGTGATCAGTCCCGATGGGATCGACTCGACGACGTTCTGATTCAACGCGCGCAGTTCGGCGAGATTCTGGCGATTGGCGTCGAGCTCGCGCGACGTGCGCTTCAGCTGCTCGGAGAGGTACGACGTGAGCAGCGCGGTCGCGTAGAAGCCGGAGAAGTTCGCGGCCATGTTGAAGTACACGCGCGACGACGTCCACGAGACCGCGGAGAAGAGCGATTGCTCCGGCATCGGCACGACGGCGTAGTACATGAGATCGACGAGGACGCCGTAGAGGATCGACGCCGCCGACGCCGCGAGCAGTCCGCCGCGTCGATAGAGGAGCATCGACGCGGTGATGATCGAGACGAGATAGAGGAACGAGAACGGCGAGTCGAGTCCGCCGGTGAAGTAGACCAGCAGCGTCTCGACGAGCAGGTCGCCGCCGATCTGAATCATCAGATTGACGTTGCGCGACGGCACCGCGAACGCGAGCGCGATGTAGAAGAGCGTCAGCGCGTACGTCACGCCGGCGGTGGAGTAGAGGTAGTTGAGGGGAAGGACTTCGCGGACGGTGTACTGAATGATGAGCGACGCCAGCAGCAGCGTCGTCACGACGACGACGCGCACGGCGATCAGCATGCGGGTGTCAGTAGACATAGGGCCGAGGGCCGAGGGCCGAGGGCCAAGGGGCGAGATCCCTCGGCCCTCGGCCCTTTGCCCTCGGCCCTTCTAACTAACCAATCTGCGAGATGAGCGAGAACATCGGCATGTACATCGCGATGACGATGCCGCCGATGGCGACGCCCAGGAAGGCGATGAGGATCGGCTCGAGGAGTTTCATCAGGCCGGCTACCGCCACGTCGACTTCTTCTTCGTAGAAGTCGGCGATTTTCGAAAGCATCGTGTCGAGGGCACCGGTCTGTTCGCCGACGGCGATCATCTGCACGACCATCGGCGGGAAGACTTCCGTGTCGCCGAGAGGCTCGGAGATGGTCTTGCCTTCTTCGACGGACTTGCGCGTGGCCATGATGGCGTCTTCGATGACCGCGTTGCCTGCGGTGCGTGCGGTGATCTGCAGGCCGTCGAGGATCGGAACACCGGACGACGTCAGCGTCGCGAGCGTGCGGCAGAAACGGGCCACGGCGATCTTGCGCAGCAGGATGCCGATGACCGGCGCCTTGAGCAGCAGTCCGTCGAGCACGCGCTTGCCTTTGTAGGTCTGGTGATAGCGCTTCGTCGCGTAGACGCCGGCGACGCCGAGAATGCCGACGAGCCACCAGAAGTCAGCGATGAAATTCGAGAGCGCGATGACGATGCGCGTCGGCATCGGGAGTTCCGCGCCGAGGCTTTCGAACAGTGCGGCGAAGACCGGGATGACCTTCCAGAGAATGATCGCGACGACGATGCAGGCGATGCTGATGACGGCGACCGGATAGATCATCGCCGACTTCACCTGCGCGTTGAGCTTGACCGACTTTTCGATGTAGGTCGCGAGGCGCTGGAGAATCGTGTCGAGGATACCGCCGGCCTCACCCGCGGCGACCATGTTGGTGAAGAGATCGCTGAAGACCTTCGGATGGCGGCGCATGGCGTCGGCGAGACTGGAGCCCGACTCGACGTCCTGGCGAACCTGGATGATCGTGCGCTTGAAAACCTTGTGATCCTGCTGCGACCCGAGGATCTCGAGGCACTGCACGAGCGGCAGACCGGCGTCGATCATGACCGAGAACTGACGCGTGAAGATGGCGATCGACTGCGGCGGGACGCCTCCTCCGAATTTCGGAAGCGCGATCTCTTTCCCCTTCTCCTTGACCGCCGTGACGACGATCTGCTGGCGCCGCATCATGTTGATGACGGCGTCTTTGGAGTCGGCGACGAGCACGCCCGTCTGCGTCTGTCCGTTTCTGGCTGTGCCTTTCCACTCGAATGTTGGCATGTTCGCCTCTCGCTTCTGAGCTGTCAGCTCCCAGCTCTCAGCCCCTTCACACCCTTATGTTGCCACGATCGACGCTTTTACGCCGCTACGCCGGTCTCGGTCTCGCTCCGGCCGCGGCCGGCGGAGCGCCCTGCTGGAACAGCGCACCGGCGCCGCGGGAGATCATTTCCTGCAGCTCGTCCGGATTCGACGACCGTGCGAGCGCCGTCTGGAGCGTGATGCTTTTCTTGAAGTACAGCGTCGCCAGCGACTGGTTGAACGTCTGCATCCCGTACTTGGCCTGGCCGGTCTGCATCATCGAGTAGATCTGGTGGACCTTGTCTTCGCGGATGAGGTTGCGGATGGCGGCGTTGGGCACGAGGATCTCCATCGCCATCGCGCGGCCTTTGCCGTTCGCTTTCGGAAGCAGCGCCTGGCAGAGGATTCCCTCGAGCACGAACGATAGCTGCGCGCGGATCTGCGGCTGCTGGTGCGCGGGGAAAACGTCGACGATACGGTTGATGGTCTGAGCCGCGGAGTTCGTGTGCAGCGTGCCGAA
Source organism: Thermoanaerobaculia bacterium (assembly GCA_036383875.1). GTDB lineage: Bacteria > Acidobacteriota > Thermoanaerobaculia > Gp7-AA8 > Gp7-AA8 > QHVT01. Next base: position 5,860 of record DASVNL010000030.1, on the reverse strand, counting down.
CGTGAGGTGGCCCGTCTCGGCGATGCGCAGCGCGGACTCGATGGTCTCGAGATCGCGCATCTCGCCGATGAGCACGACGTCCGGATCCTGGCGGAGTGCGGACTTCAGCGAGTTCGCGAACGAATGCGTGTCCGCGTGCAGCTCGCGCTGGTTGACGATGCAGTTCTTGTGTTGATGGAGGAACTCGACCGGATCTTCGATCGTGATGATGTGCTCGTGGCGCTCGCGATTGATCTTGTCGATCATCGCGGCGAGGGTCGTCGACTTGCCGGAGCCGGTCGGACCGGTGACGAGCACGAGGCCGCGCGGCTTGTTGCAGATTTCCTCGACGACGGGCGGCAGTCCGAGCTCTTTGAATCCGAGGATTTCGTAGGGGATCTGGCGGTAGACGGCGGCGGTGGCGCCGCGCTGATTGAAGATGTTCGCGCGGAACCGCGCCAGGCCTTTGATGCCGAAGGAGAGGTCGAGCTCGAGCGCTTCTTCGAAGCGATGCTTCTGCGCGTCCGTGAGCACGGAGTACGCGAGCTGCTTGGTCTCCGGCGCCGACAGCGGCGGCATGTCGAGGGGAACGAGCTTGCCGTCGATGCGGATCTGCGGGGGCGAGTTGGTGGTGACGTGAAGGTCGGAGCCGCCGCGCTCGACCATCGTTTTGAGAAGCTGATGAAGCGTTACGGCCATGAGATCTCCCGGAGCGCGATCATGCGACGGTCTCGCGTACGACTTCCTCGACCGTCGTGATGCCTTCCTTGATTTTAACCAGCCCGGAACGGCGCAGCGTGATCATGCCGTTCTCGATCGCTTTGCGTTTGATGTCGACGGCGGTGCCGCCGGAGAGAATCAGCTCGCGGATGTCGTCGTCGATGACCATGACTTCGACGAGGCCGACGCGGCCCTTGTAGCCGGTGTTGTTGCATTTCTCGCAGCCGCGGCCTTTGTAGATCGAGAAGGTGCCCAGCTCTTCTTTCTTGTAGCCGAGGTTGGCGATCGCCTGCGGGGCCATCTCGACCGTTTCCTTGCAGTTGCCGCAGATGCGGCGCACGAGGCGCTGCGCGGCGATGAGCTGCGTCGCGGTGGCGACGAGGAACGGCTCGATGCCCATGTTCATCAGGCGGTTGATCGTCGACGGCGCGTCGTTGGTGTGCAGCGTCGAGAGCACGAGGTGGCCGGTGAGCGCGGCCTTGATCGCGATCTCCGCCGTTTCGAAGTCGCGGATCTCGCCGACCAGGATGATGTTCGGATCCTGGCGGAGGAAGGAGCGCAGCGTCGCGGCGAAGTTCAGGCCGATCGCTTCCTTCATCTGCACCTGATTAATCCCCGGCAAATTGAACTCCACCGGATCCTCGGCCGTCATGATGTTCACTTCGGGCGAGTTCACCTTCGACAGCGCCGAGTACAGCGTGTTCGTCTTGCCCGAGCCGGTCGGACCGGTGACCAGCACCATCCCCCACGGCTTGAAGATCGCCTCCTCGAAGCGCGCGAGCGACTCCGGCTCGAATCCGAGCTTGGTCATGTCGAGGCGGAGGTTGTCCTTGTCGAGAAGACGCATGACGATCTTCTCGCCGAACAGCGTCGGCAGGATCGACACGCGGAAGTCGAGCTCCTTGTTCTTGTCTTCGAGCTTGATCTTCAGCTTGATGCGGCCGTCCTGCGGGAGGCGCTTTTCCGAGATGTCGAGCTTCGACAGGATCTTCATGCGCGAGGTCATGGCGTCCTTCAGCTTGAGCGGAGGATTCATGATCTCGTAGAGGATGCCGTCGATGCGGAACCGGACGCGGTACTCCTTCTCGTACGGCTCGATGTGGATGTCGGACGCGCCGCGCTTGATGGCGTCGGTGAGGATCAGGTTGCAGAGCTTCACGACCGGCGCTTCTTCCGCCGAGTCCGCGAGTGCGCTGACGTCGAGCTCTTCGTCTTCCTCGAGGACTTCGAGGTCGGCCGTCTCCTGCGTCTGAAGGTCTTCCATGACCTTCTTCAGCTCGAGCGACGAGGTCGTGCCGTAGTAGTTGTCGATGGCGGCCTTGATCCCCAGCTCGGAGGCCACGACCGGCTCGACGTTGTAGCCCGTCATGAACTTGATGTCGTCCATGGCGAAGACGTTCGTCGGATCGGCCATGGCGATGGTGATCGTGGCGCCGGTCTTGTTGACCGGGAGGATGTTGTATTTGCGCGCAACGTCGCCCGGAATGAGCTTGATGACGCTGGCGTCGATTTCGAAGTGCTGGAGGTTGATCGACGGCACCCCGAACTGCTGGGAGAGGCACTCGGTGATGTCTTCTTCGGATACGAATCCGAGCTTGATCAGAGTCTCGCCGAGTTTGCCGCCCGTTTCCTTCTGGACCCGGAGCGCTTCCTTCAGCTGATCCTGCGAGATCAGGCTCGCTTTGGTGAGCAACTCACCGAGACGAACGCTCATATGTACTTTCTGTGAGCTCCTGGATGACCGCGTGTTGCACTCGAATGAATCGAGGCGGCGAGTTTACCACCCGCCTCGAACACGAGCCGGGCAGCAGGTTATTTACTTCGAAAGCAGAGGCGGATCGATCGAGGTGACGCCGCTCTGGATGCCACGCAGCGTCGCGGTGACGCTGCCGAATTTCACTTCCGTCCGAATGCGAACCGGGATGTGCCGCTCATCCTCGGAGTACCACACGTGCAGCTTCTCCTCACGCTCGACGCCGGAGCTGGTCATGCGCGGCTCGACCACGACGGTGTCGTATGCGCCGACGTGCGTTTGCACTTTTTCGCGGCGCAGCACCTTTGCGTGCACCGTGTAGACCTTGCCGTCGGAGATCAGCGTGAAGTCGTACGTCTTGCCCGGCGTGAGGTCGAGCGTCCGCATGTAATAGATGACCGAGAACGGATCGTAAACCGGCCGCGGAACCGGCACCTTCTTGATCTTCTTGCGCTTGCGTGTGGCGACGCCCTCTTCGACCGTCGTCACCTCTTCCATCTTGTCGCCCTTCTCGTCGAGGCGCTTCACGTAGCGCAGCGTCGAGAAGTCCGACTTCGCGACGAAGGTCTCGATCTCGTCGCGCACTTTGACGAGTCGCGAGAAGCCGCCGCTCGACTTCGCGACGGAGGTGATGCGATACATGTCGTCGCCGCTCGGGGCGATGGTGGTGCGCGCGGTGCCGCCGGTGATCTTCATCCACTGGACGGTGTAGTCGAGGGTCTCCCCTTCGGTGAACGCCTGCGCGACCGGCTCCGAAAGGCTCAACGCCGGAGCGAGCAGGAGCGCGGCTCCGAAGAGCACCCCCAGCAATCCACTCACTCCGCGGCCACCCTTTCGAGGGTATTCATGACCTCTTCAACAGAAATCGATTCCATTGATTTCGTCCGGCGGTAGCGGTCGAGGCAGCGATCGAGCTGTCCGTACGGTCCATTGCGACGTGGATCCGTCGGTCCGTACAGCCCGATCACCTTCGTGCCGAGCGCGTCCGCGAGATGCAGCGGACCGGTGTCGGCGCCGATGACCACCCGTGCGTGCTGCAGAAGCCATGCGAGCTCGCGCAGGTTCGTCGGCGGTGCGATGCGCGCGCCGATCTGCTCCGCGAGCTGCTGCTCGCCCGGACCCCAGACCGCGACCGCGCTCGAACCGATGCGCGTCGCCAGATCGCGGAATCGCTCGATCGGCCAGAGCTTGTTCGCCTTCCCCGCGCCCGGCAGCAGCACGATCGCATCGCGATATTCATCGAGACCCGCGCCCTGCGGAAACGCGTCCCAATGCGCGACGCCTGTCGCGCTGCCACCTGCCGCGAGTGCGAGCTCGCGATTCTGATCGACGACGTGCTTCGTCGTGTCGACGTGCACGTGCCGGTTCGAAAACCACGCCGCCTGCTTCTCCCGCACCGCCTCGGAAGCAAATCCGTAGCGCACGCGCGCGCCCGACGCGCGCATCAGCACGGCCGACTTGATCAGGCCCTGGAAGTCGATCGCCTCGTCGAATCGGCCGCGCAGCGAGCGCCATGCGTTGCGCACGTCGGTGCCGTGTGCGAGCGGTGCTTTCGACCACTTCTTCAGCCGCACCGGAATGGTCGCGACTCCGGCGACGAGCTCGACGAGCTCGCGATACGGCGCCTCGACCACCCAGGTGAGATTCGCGTGATCGCGCAGCGTGACGACGGCGGGGATCGTGTGAATGACGTCGCCGAGTGCCGACAGCCGCAGCACCACGACGTTCTTCATCCGTCAGCCTTCATCCGGCGCAGCATCTCCGTCGTCGAGTGATCTTTCGGATCGCCGACGATCACCACACGTCCGCCGTACGACTGCACGATCTCCGCTTCCGGCACCGAGTCCGCCGTGTAGTCGGTGCCTTTGCACTGAAAGTCGGGGCGCAGCGTCTGCAGCAATCGCGACGGACTGTGCTCGTGAAAGATCGTCACGTAGCCGACCCCGCGGATCGCAGAGATCAGCTCTGCGCGCTCGTTCGCCGGCATCACCGGACGTCCTTCGCCTTTGAGGTGCCGCACCGATTCGTCGCCGTTCACGCCGACGACCAGCACGTCCGCGACCTTCGCAGCGTCCTGAAGATAGCGAATGTGGCCGACGTGCAGCACGTCGAAGCAGCCGTTCGCGAATGCGATCGACTTACCCTGCGCGCGCTCTTGTTCGAGAGCGTTCAGCAGCGCGTCGTCGTTGAGGATCGGGGCGTTCACTCGTTCAGGCCTTCATCGCGATCGATCGAGTGTCGCAGCTCTTCGTGCGAAACGGTCGCCGTGCCCATCTTCATCACGACGATGCCGCCCGCGTAGTTCGCGAGCTTCGCCGCTTCCGCGAACGACGCGCCGGCCGCGAGAGCGAGTGTGAATGTCGCGATGACGGTGTCGCCGGCGCCGGTGACGTCCGCGACCTGGTCGGTTCCGTAAACAGGGATCAGCAGCGGCTCGGTGCGATCGCGCTCGAGGAGCGCCATGCCGCGACTGCCGCGCGTGATCACGACGGCGTCGCAGTCGAGTCCCTGCTGCAGCGTCAGCGCGACTTCGTTGATCTTCGTCTCCTCGCCGTTCCAAAGCGACGTGCCCGCGGCTTCGGCCGCTTCTTCTTCGTTCGGAGTCGCGGCGGTGACGCCCGGGTAGTCGAGGAGGTTGTAGCGCGAGTCGAGCGTGACCGGTTTGCCGTGCGCGAAACGCGTGAGCGTCTCGACGACGCGCGGCCGCACGACGCCGTAGCCGTAGTCGCTGATGAGCGCCGCGTGGCAGAAGGCAATCGAGTCGCGCAGGACGTTCGAGAAAGCCTGCGCTTCTTCGGTGCGCATCTCGTACTTGTCTTCGATGTCGTAGCGGACGATCTGCTGGCGGCTGGCGTGCGGCATGCCGCCCAGGATGCGGACTTTGGTCGGTGTGTTGTAGCGATCGGCGCGGAGGATGCCGCCGCACTCGATGCCCTGCTGCTGCAATCGTTCGAGCACGGCCTGGCCGGCGGCGTCGTTGCCGAGGACCGATACGGGGACTGGGAGTCCGCCGAGGGCGAAGATGTTGTTGATGGCGTTGCCGGCGCCGCCGAGGAGGATGTCGTCGCGATACTGGCGAAGGATGAGCACCGGCGCCTCGCGCGAGATCCGCTTGGGCGTGCCGTAGATGAAGCGGTCCGCTACGATGTCGCCGTAGACGACCACGAGCTTCCCCTTCATCGCTTCCGTCAGTTGCAGGAGGCGGGAGCGGCTGAACACGCGCGGACTATAACCCGGGAGAGATGAGGGATGAACGATGAGCGATGAGCGGCCGAAGCTCGTCGAGGGGGTGGATTACTACTACGAGGGACGTTTCCTCGTGTTCACCGCGAAGTTCCTCCGCGACCGCGGGTACTGCTGCGAGTCAGGGTGCAGGCACTGTCCGTATGGGTATGCCGCGGATCGTCG
>DASVNL010000029.1:0-3582 GCA_036383875.1 Thermoanaerobaculia bacterium | reverse complement strand
CCTGCGAAAGACAATCTCTCCGGCGGCGGTCCGTTCAATCCGGGCCAGAACGTCTCGTGGCGGCTGCGCGTGCGCAGCGCGCCGCAGTCGAGCGATCCGGTCGCGCTCCAAAATCTCGTCGCCACGGATCTGCTGCCCGTGAACCTCGTATTCTCGTCGTGGACGTTCGACGATCAGGGCACGGGCCTGCCCGCGCCGCAGACCTTCTCGCAGATCCCGAACTACGCGGGCACCGGACGCACTTTGCTGCGCTGGACATGGAACGCCGGCAGCGGCAACCTCGGCGTCAATCAGCAGGTCTGGATCAACATCAGCACGACGATCCGCAACGGCGCGCCGTTCGGACCGCTCTCCAACGACTTCACACTCGACTCCGACGCGCCCGGCCTCGGCCAGCGTTGCAGCGGCAGCTCGCAATCCGATCCGCTCGATCTCGACGGCGACGCGAACACCGCCGAAACGCTCTGCCGCTCCACCGGCACCATCAACGTCGCGCCCATCGCGCAGCTCGTCTCCAGCAAAACCATCAAAGGCACGTGCGACGGCGGCGCGGTCGCCGTGTCCGCTGGGACGCTCAACGGCGGCTCGCTCGAATATCACCTGCGCGTGCAGAACGTCGGCACCGTGTCGATGGAGAACTTCGTCCTCATCGACATCCTCCCGTTCGTCGGCGACACCGGCGTGCGCGACACGAATCCGCGCGGCTCGCAGTGGTCGCCTCTGCTCGCCGCACCGATCGTTCCGCCCGCGGGCACGACGATCTACTACTCGACATCAGGCAATCCATGCCGCGGTGAAGTCGGCGGCCCGACGACATCGTGCGATCCGCCGAACTGGACGACCGTCGCACCGACTCCGATCACGAGCGCGCGCTCGTTCAAGATCGAGTTCGGCGATCGCATCGTCGCTCCGTTCGACTTCCTCGAGTTCACGTTCCTCATGACCACGCCCGCGAACGTCACCGCGGGACTCACCGCGTACAACTCGTTCGCGTACCAGGCCGATCGCAGCGACGGACTCGGCGCACTCGCCGCGGAGCCGCAGAAAGTCGGCGTATCGCTCGGCTCGTGCGACGCTGCATCCCTCGGCGACTTCGTCTGGATTGACCTCAACGGCGACGGCATTCAGAACGATGGTCCGACGGGATTGAACGACGTCTACGTGCAGCTCTTCCAACCCGGTCCGGACAACGTTCCCGACTCGCTCGACGACGTGCCCCTCGGCGCGACGGTCACGAGCAACGGTCCGGGCGGCGCGCCGGGCTGGTACACGTTCCCCGGTCTCGCACCCGGTAACTACTTCGTGCGTATCACCAAGCCGCCGACGTTCGACTTCTCTCCGCGCGATACGACCGCGGACGCGAACGACTCCGACGGCAACGCGCTCGGCTCGTCGCCGGTCACGAATCTCAGCGCGAACGAGAACGATCCGACGCTCGACTTCGGCCTCGTGCTGACGCAGTTCGCCGCGCTCGGAAACTACGTCTGGTTCGATCGCAACGGCGATGGCGTGCAGAACGAGTCGGTGTACGACGGCGCGAATGGCGTCAACGTCCGGCTCTATCTCGATGACGGCGACGGCACCCGTGAGCCGGGCGGTGACGATCCGCTCGTCGGCACGACCGTGACGGCGGACGACGTCTACGCGCGCCCCGGCTACTACCTCTTCGAGGACCTCGCGCCCGGACTGACATATTTCCTGCAGTTCGAACTGCCGGCGTCCGCGACCGGCTTCACGACAGCGAACAGCACCGGCGACACGGAGGACTCGGACGCCAGTCTCGTCGATGGCACGACCGTCGGCGTGGTCCTCGCGCCCAATGAATTCAATCCGACCATCGACGCGGGCCTCGTCACCGCGACCGGCACGCTATCGCTCGGCGATCAGGTGTGGCTCGATGCCGACAACGACGGCATCTTCGAACCGCAGAACGGCGAGACCGGCATCGACGACGTCCGCCTCGATCTCTATCGCGACGCGAACGCCGACGGTGAGCCGACGCTCGACGAGTTCACCGGCTCGACGGTCACCGCGACGACGAGTGGCTTCGCGGGTCGGTATCTCTTCCCGAATCTCGCACCCGGCAACTACATCGTCGTCGTCGCGCCGGTGAACTTCACCGGAGCGGGCGCGCTGTTCGGACTCTCGACGAGCACCGGCAACGATCCTGCGCCCGATCCCGATGACGACGTGAACGGCGACGACAACGGCACGGACGTCGGCGCGCTGATCGCGAGTCACGCCGTCACGCTCACCGACAACGGCGAGCCGACATCGGAAGACGGCAACAACGACTCGAATCTGACCGTCGACTTCGGCTTCATCACCGGCGCGGTTCCGCCGTCGTACGACTACGGCGACGCGCCCGACGTCGGCGCGGGAACATCGACGAACGACTACAACACCACCGCGCTCGACAACGGCCCGCGCCATCTCCTCGGCGTTCCGAACGCACCGTGGCTCGGCCAGTGCGTCGACAACGACGGCGGCTTCAATCAGAACGTCGCCGCGAACGAAGACGATCTCGTCGCGGGCGGCGTCGTCAGCGGCACGTGCGCGAACGCGGACGACGAAGACGGCGTGACGTTCACCGGCTCGTTCACGCCGGGCGGCACGGCGTCGTTCTCTGTCACCGCGGGTGGTCCGACCGCGTGCTCGCTCGACGCGTGGGTCGACTGGAATCACAACGGCGTCTTCGGCGACGCAGGCGAGCAGATCGCGACATCGCTGAACGTTCCGACCGGCGCGCCGACGGTGCTGAATCCGAGTGTGCCCGCGGGCGCGCTTCCGGGCAGCACGTACGCGCGCTTCCGCTGCTCATCGACCGGCGGCACGACGCCGACGGGCGAAGCCGCGAACGGCGAAGTCGAGGACTACGCGATCACCATCATCGGTACGGACTTCGGTGACGATCCCGCGAGCTACGGCAGCGCGAGTCACGTCGTCGATCCGCTCGTCCCGCTCTACCTCGGTCCCTGCGTCGACACCGAGACTGCGATGCAGTCGACGGCGAGCGCGGACGGCGATGATGCGAACGCAGGCACGAGCCGCGTCGGCACGTGCTTCGACGACGAGAACGGCGTCGCATTCTCGACGGCTCTGGCCGCATGCATGACCGCGAACGTCGACGTCAACGCGAATACCGCGTCGCGTCTCGACGCGTGGATCGACTTCAACAACAACGGCTCGTTTGCCGATCCGGGCGAACAGATCTTCACGAGTCAGCTTCTCGCCGCGGGCATCAATCCGCTTTCGTTCAACGTGCCTTGCACCGCGGTCGGCGGCGCGACGTACTCGCGCTTCCGCGTCACCGCGAGCGGCGGCACGAGCGCGAGCGGCACCGGCGCGAACGGCGAAGTCGAGGACTACATCGTCGCGATCGGCGCCGTCGACTTCGGCGACGCGCCCGACACCTACGGCACTCTGCTCGCGAGCAGCGGTCCGCATCACGTCGTCGTCTCCGGCTACAGCCTCGGCGCAACGGTCGACACCGAATCGCAAGGCCAGCCCTCCGCGGGCGCAACCGGCGACGGCGCCGACGAAGACGGCGTCACGCTGCCTCCGGTGTTCGTGGCGTGCAGC
>DASVNL010000028.1:0-21670 GCA_036383875.1 Thermoanaerobaculia bacterium | reverse complement strand
GTCACGGTGCGCTTCACGGAGTCGAAGCGATAGTCGAGCGGCTGACCGGCGGATGCATTGAGTGCGATCGTCGCGAACAGCAATGCCATCGAAATTTTCATCGGACCCTCTACTTGATTTCGAACCGCTTGATCTTGCGCGCGAGCGTCTTGCGCTCGATTCCGAGAATGAATGCGGCCTGCGTCTGATTCCCACCCGTCGCCTGCAGCACGGCCTCGATGTGCCGCCGCTCCGCTTCGTCGAGCGAGACGAGTGCGTCGTCGGTTTGTACTTCTGCGACGCGCGGACTCACGTCACGCGTGTCGAGTGCGCGCATTGCTTCGCGCGCCGCGACGACGTCGGTGAGTCCGCCGGTGTCGATGATGAGACGGCGCAGCACCTGTTCGAGTTGACGCACGTTGCCCGGCCACGCGGACTCGGCGAAGAGGTCCAGCAGCGCCTGCGTCGGACCGGCGATGTCGTCGCGATGCATCTCCGCAGCGATGCGACGGCGAAAGTGTTCGACGAGCATCGGAATGTCGGAGCGGCGTTCGCGCAGCGGCGGCACGCGGATCTCGTAGCCCGCGAGGCGATAGAAGAGATCTTCGCGAAACTCGTTCGTGGTGACGCGCTGTTTGAGATCGCGATGCGTTGCCGCCACGACGCGCACGTTGACGCGATGCGCTTTGTCGGAGCCGAGGGGCGTGACGATGCCGTCCTGGAGAAAGCGGAGAAGCTTCACTTGAAACGAAGCTGAGATGTCGCCGATCTCATCGAGGAACAACGTCCCGCCGTCCGCGCGCGAGAGCGCGCCGCGACGATCGTGTCGCGCGTCGGTGAACGCGCCGCGCACCGCGCCGAACAGTTCACTCTCGAGCAGCGTGTCGGGAATCGCGCCGCAGTTGATCGCGATGAACGGACCCTTTGCGCGATCGCCGAGGTCGTGGATGGACTGCGCGACGAGCTCCTTGCCGCTGCCGCTTTCGCCGTGAATCAGCACCGGCACCTGCAGACTCGCGACACGCGCGATCGCTTTGTACATCTCGACCATCGACGCGTGCGTGCCGATGATGCGCGACGCGGTCGGCTCTTCGACATCCGCGGATTGCGGCTGCGACTTGCGCGCGGCCGCGGCGACGCGATCGATGAGCTCATTGAGATCGAATGGCTTCGCGAGGTAGTCGAACGCGCCGATGCGATGCGCGATCGCCGTCGTCTCGACGCTGCCGCGCGCGGTGATGAGGATGACCTTCGGCGGATCGCGACGCTCGGTGATGGCCTTGAGCAATGTGAGGCCGTCGTCGCCGGGCATGTAGATGTCGCTGACGACGACGTCCGCGCGATGCTCGCGCAGAACCTGCAATGCCGCGGATGCGCTGTCCGCTTCGAGCACGCGATGTCCGACTTTGCGCAACGCGAGCACCGCGCTTTCGCGGATCCCGGCATCGTCGTCGACCACGAGCACCGTCGCCATCACGCTCCTCCACGCACGAGCGGCAGCGCGAATCGAAAGAGTGCGCCGCCGTCCGCCTGATTCTCCACCGTCACGCGACCGCCGTGCCAGCGCGCGACTTCGGCGACGAACGCCAACCCGAGGCCGAGACCTTCGGTGCCGCTTGCAGTTGCGCCGCGGAAGAAGCGTTGAAACACGCGCTCGCGATCCGCGTCGCTGATGCCCGCGCCGCGATCCGCGACTTCGAGCACGGCTTCATCGTCGCGCGCGCACACTGTGACGCGCACGTCGCCGTCGGTGTACTTCAGTGCGTTGCTCACGAGATTGTCGGCGACCCGTTCGAGCAGCATCGCGTCGCCGCGCACGAACACGTCGCGCGCGACCGACGTCTGTAACGCGCGCGTCGCAGTCAACACGTCGGCGCGCGCGCTCACGATGTCGCTGAAGTTTGTGACGCGTGACGCCGCGGCGAAGTCGCGGACGGAGAGGCGTTCGAGATCGAGCAGCGCCTGCACCGTCGACTCGAGCTTGCCCGCTTCCGATTGCAGCAGCACCGCGACGCGCTGGCGTTCGGCGCCGGTGAGATCGAAGCCGGCAAGGAGTTGCGTGAGGTTGCGCATCGACGCGATCGGCGTCTTCAGCTCGTGCGCGAGCAGTCGCTTCGATTCGATGTCGTGCTCGCGTTGATCGGTGAGTCGTTCGAGCGAAGCGGTCATCGAGATCGCCTCGATCGTCACGGTCGCGAGGATCACCGTCGCGAGCAACGAGACGAACGGAATCGCGATGCCGGTCTCCGCGAGCAGCAGTGCGCCGCCGATCGCGATCAGCAAGATGACGATCAATGCGCCGCCGAGACGGATTGCGCGCGGATGTTCGCGCAGCGCGAGCACGAACGCGAGCACGAGTCCCCCGAGCAAACCGCCGGTGAGCGGCGACGCGGCGCGAATCTGTTCGTCGCGCAGCAGCGACTCCGCCGCGGCCGCGTGCACGGTGACGCCGGCATCGGGCGCGAGTGAGCGCGACACGGGTGTCAGCACGCGATCGCCGAGTCCGAGTGCGGTCGGGCCGACGAAGATGATCCTGCCGCGCAGTTGATCGTCGGAGTAGCGGCCGGAGAGGATGTCGTCCGCGCGAAACGAGGGGATCGATCGCGGCGACGTGCGGAATGCGGGAGCGATGGATTGCCCGACCGGCACCGCTGTGGATTGCATGAGGGACGCAGCTTCGAGTGAGAGCGCCGTGTACGCGATCGTGCCGTTCTGCTTCGTCGATGCGAAGCGGCGCAGGATGCCGTCGTGATCGAGCTCGAAGTTGCCGTGCGCGATGCGTGTGGACTTGCGCAATGTCGGTGACGGGATCAGCCACTGCTCGCCTTCGATGAGCACGGAGACGGTGAGCGTCGGCATGCGCCGCATCGCGCGCGCGAGCGTCGCATCGTCGGCGCGCGGCTCGCTGAGCAGAATGTCGAGCACGACCGCGCGTGCACCGGCGCGCGCGCAACGATCGATGATCTCCGCCAGCGTCGCACGCGGCCACGGCCACGCGCCACGCGCCCGCAGCGAGGCCTCATCGATCGCGATGACGCGCGTCGACTGCGCGGGCCGTTCGGGGAGCGTGCGCATCACGAGATCGCGCGCGGGCAGCTCGAGCGTGTCCATCACGTCGAGCGCCAGCAGCAGCGTCACGAGGACGGCCGCCGCGATCACGAACCCGATTGTGCGCATGAGCGCTCATCGTACGGCATGAGGGAAGCTCGCTCGGCGCGTCACTCCAATCAGAGAGAGATCGGAGGACTCGATGACGAAACATGTGGTGATCCTCGTTCACGGAACGTGGGGGAAGAAGTCCGACTGGCACACCGACCCGGAGTCGCCATTGCGCAAATCGATGCAGGAGTCGCTCGGCTGCGACGTGTGTCATGACGACACCTCACGTCATTGCTGCGTCACGTTCGAACGCTTCCTCTGGTCCGGCGCGAACAACGTTCCGGCGCGACTCAAGGCGGGGAAGAAGTTCCGCAAGTATCTGCGCGCGATTCGCGAGGAGTATCCCGACGCGACGATGCACGCGATCACGCACAGTCACGGCGGCAACGTCGCGATGTACGCACTCCGCGACACGGACAGCATCGAGCAGTCGCAACTGCTCGCCAGCCTGACCTGCCTCTCCACTCCGTTCGTGCACGCCTCTCCGCGCGCCCTCGGCGAAGACGTCGGTCGCAAGCTGCGTCGCTCGATGACCATCCTCACGCTGCTCATCCTGCTCATGACGGCGATCGTGCTGTTCGCATCGCTGCCCGAGCTCTATCGCGTTCTGTTCGACGGAGCGCCGTTGATCGCAGCCGCAACTGCAGCCGTCGCGCTGCTCGTGCTCTATCCGATCGTGCATCTGCTCTTCACGGGCATTCACAAATGGGCGCAACGCTACGCGGACAAGATGGCTCTGCCGCACAAACTCGGAGTGCAGACGCTGATCATTCGCGGCGCCGGCGACGAGGCGAGCGCAGTGCTCGACTTCGCGCAGTTCGTGTCGAGCATCAGCACGAAGTTGATTCACGCCTGCGTGCGCATCGCCGCGAAGCAGCAGTTCTTCCGCTGGTGCAAGACCGTGTTCATCGGCGCGGGACTGCTGTGGCTCGCCGGACTCGCGTTTCCCTCGGTCCTCGTGGTGTTCGATAAGAACTACGTCGGATGGTGGGGCGTTCTTCTTTTCGTGCCGATCCTGATCTGGCTGTTCGCCACCGGGTTCGCGTGGATGTCGATGGTCGTGCTGATCCTCTCCGTGTTTCCGTTCGGCGGACTGACGCTCGCCGCATTCAGTCTCTACGTCTCCGTCGAGTCGACGCCGCCTGGATTCTGGGACGTGCAGCAGCTCACGCCGCGTCCGTACTCGATGGAGTCCGGAGTCATCGTGCGTCATCCGACGCACAGCCATCCCGAGGCGCTCGGCAAACTGCGGCGCTGGTATCAGGAGCACTTCCCGCACCTCGATGACGCGCGCTCAATCGCGTAGAAACAAAAATGCCCGCCGGTTTCCAGGCGGGCATTCATTGCAACGATGTGACTGAGACTTAGAACGTGACCTTGCCGCCGATGCGATAGACGCGCGGGGCCTGGATCTCGGTGATGTTGTTCGACGTGCTCGTCGTGCCGTTCACGAGCAGACCATTGCGCTGCAGGATGGTGCGCTCGTTCGTGGCGTTGAAGATGTCCGCCGAGATGGAGAACGTGGCCAGGTTCATCACGCGGAAGTCTTTGGCCACGCGCAGGTCGAGCTGATACACGTTATCGAAGCGGCGCTCGCCGACTTCTTCGAGAGCCACAGTGGCCGTGCCACCGCGGACCGCAACGTTCTGGCGATAGACCTCGGGGTAACCCTGACGCGCCAGAAGGTTCGCGCCGAGGTTGATGCCCCACGGCGCTTCATACACGCCGGCGATGTTGGCGTTGTACCTCGAGCCGACGAACACGTTGCCGAATGCGCCCGAACCTGCCGACTGCGGAGCAAGCTGGCCGCCGACGCAGGCCGGAGGGCCGCCGTACGCCGCCGCGCCATTGACGATGCCGGTGGCCGGCAGGCCCTTGGTCGGGTTCGCGTACGAGTTCGCGCCGCAGTCTTCGGTGTAGTCGTTGTAGCTCGCGTTGACGCGCAGCATCCACTTGTTGGCCAGACGCTTGGTGGCCGTCATCTCCAGGCCGTTGTACGTCTGCGAGTAGTCCGGACGGTTCGTGATGACGCTGAACGTCGGATTGGCGATGCCGGCCTTGAGCTGATAGACCGGAACCGGCTGCGTGATGATGGAGTAGAACTTCGAGTTGATCGTGCCGCCGGCCGTGACCGTGGCGAGCTCGTAGTCCGCGGACGTGTAGAAGTCGCCCGCGCCCTGCGTTTTCTCGAAGCGAACGACCGGCAGGTCGTTGTTCACGCGATGCGTGAACGTGAAGCCGACGGAGAAGTCGTTCCACAGTTCATGCTCGACGCCGATGAGGAACTCGTCCGTGGTGGGCGGGTTCATGTCGTAGTCGATGCGGCGCGTGGAGGTGAGCGACGCCGGGCTGGCCGGGTTGATGCCCGCGAAGCTGCGGACTTTCTGCAGCTCGCCGCGCTGAATGGTGTGATCGCCGTTGGCGTCGATGCCGAGGAAGGTGAACTGGCTGCTGCCGACAGGGCTGGAGCTCGCGACCGTGGAGCCCATCTGGCTCACGTAGCGGTTGTAGGCAGCACGCACGAGCGTCTTCTTCTGCGCGCCGACGGCGTACGTCAGACCGACACGCGGGGAGATGCTCTGCCAGTTCAGATCTTCACCCTGACCGGGGTAATCGATCCCGGGCAGCTGCGTCGAAAGCGATCCGCCCGTGCACGTGAGTGTCGTGATGCAGGGCAGCGTCAGCGAGCTGGCGAGAATCGGATTCGGCGTGACGTCCATCGACAGAATGCGCGACGACTGATCGTCGTAGCGGAAGCCCGCCTGGACCGTCAGGTTGCCCATCATGACCGTGTCGCCGACGTAGATCTCGGTGTATTCGCCCGAGTAGTCCTGCAGCGGCGGACGATAGAGAACGGCGACGCCGCAATCCGCAGCGAGGCTGTTGGTCGTGCAGAGCGCGGTGCCGAAGCTGTAGTCCCAATAGCCCGACGACGGGCCGGGGTAGATCGACGCGGACGACACTGGCGTGTCGCGATATCCGTAGCCGAACTTCAGCTCGTGGTTCATGCCACCGAGGTCGGTGAAGTACGAACCGTCGGCGCGATACTGCTTCTGCGGACGATCGGTGATGTACGTGTAGTAGTTGTCGTGAGCGACGTTGCCGCCGTCGAACCACATCGACGGAGCGCTTTCACCCGTGCCGCCGTTGCCGTAGAGACCGAAGCCGCCTTCGACCTTCGACCACATGCCGGTCAGGTAGAAGTTCGCGCCGAAGAGCTGCGTGTCTTCGACTTTGAACACCTTGGTCGGACCGGTCTGCGTCCACGCGGTCTCGAACGGGCGAGACGGCGAGAGGTCGCGGGCGTTGCGATATTTGTCGCCGTACGTGTAGGCCGCGACGAAGCTGTTGCCCGACGTGATCTGCGCGTTCAGTTTCGCGTTCTTGTTGCGGAGGATCGTGTCGTCCGGAATGAAGAACGTCGGCGCGGGGAAGGCGAGCGACTGCCAGGTGGAGATCTTCTGGTCGGCGCGCGCAACCCACAACCAGGCGCGGTCTTTCCAGATCGGTCCACCGAGCTCCCCGCCGTAATCACGAACGTAGTTGACCTTGTTCGTCAGCGAGAGATAGCCGGCTGCTTCGGACGGAACGCTGGCTTCGGCCGACGAGCTGCCCGGTGCGTAGAGGTAGCGCGCCGATCCGCTGTAGTCGTTCGTGCCGCGCTTGGTGACCATGTTCATCTGCACACCCGCGGTCTGGATGCGTGGGTCCGAACCGCCGGTGGTGACCTGCATTTCTTCGAACGTGTCGAAGTCGTAGTACGTGGGCGACGAACCGGTCGCGCCCATGTCGGTGATGTTCACACCATCGACGTTCCACGTACCGTCAGCGCGAGGCGCGCCTTTCGAAACGTAGACGGACTGCTGTCCGCTCTGCGTGCCGCCGACGTTGATGCGATCGACGAAGACGCCCGGAGTCGACTGCAGAATCATCCACGGGTCGCGTGCCGTCGGCACGTTCTCGAGGACGACTGAATCGACGGTCGTGCCGGTGCCGCTCTTGCGCACATCCAGCAGCGGGGCCTCCGCCGAAACCGTGATCGCCTCGGACATCGAAGGATTGAGCTGCATGCTGACGTCGGCGTTCGAGCCGACGCGCACCCCGATCCCTTCGCGCGTCACCGTACCCATTCCGGAAAGCTCGCCTTTCAGCGAATACGTACCCGGAGACAGGTTGATGAAACGGAAGTTGCCCTCCGCGTCGCTGACTGTCGTCTGCGGCGCGCCGACCCCCGTGAGGGTGACGGTCACGCCCGGAAGGGCGGTTCCATCATTGGAGGTCGTTTTCCCATAGATGTTGCCGGTCTGATATTGGGCCGACGCGCTGACGGCAATCAGCGCGAGAAGGAGAATGGCGACGAGAGCCATTCGAACGCGGGGACGGGGACTACGCGTCATAAATCTCTCCTTTCCTCTTCCTGAAAATTGCTCCGACACAGACCCCGGGCCACGTAGAACGCGGCCCATGACCTGTCACGGAACAAAAACCTAGGTTTTTCGGAACGGGAGATTTGTAGCACGAATGTGACCTGACGATCACAATTTCGTTGTTTCCAAATTCAACTAGTGTGATAGGCGACTTTGCGCCGTCCGATCAGATTGTCGAGAGCAAACGCCCCCGCACCGGCCGCCGCGAAGAACAAAAAGATCCAGCAGTACAACACCGCTTTGTCACCGCCGTTCACATTCGGCCAGAAGCTTTTCACCGGCGCGAGATACACGTGGCCGTAGAAATACGCGACGGCCATCGTCCCGCTGCAGAGAAATGCGACGGGACGGGTGAAGAGCCCGAGGGCGATGAGCAGGCCGCCGAAGAACTCGATGGAACCGCCGCCGTACTGGACCCACGCCGGAGCCGCGCCGGCAGGAATCCCGCCGAACGCGCCAAACAATTTCTGCGCGCCGTACGTCGCGAACAACGCTCCGACGATGATGCGTAGGACGCCGTGAATCTGTGGGGCCAGGCCAATGAAACGATCTGTCACTTTCATGTCGTGATCCTCTCCGCTCGCGCGTGCAAAAGCACCGCCTCAACGCGCTCGAACATCTCCAGCCAACCCTGCTGCGTGCTTCCGCGCTCGACCACCGACTCCGGCAGTTCGTGGCGCAACGTGACGATGGTCGCGTCGCCGCGCGCATCGAACGAGATGTGCACGAGCGTCTCCGCCGGATGCGATTCGGTCATGCCGTAGAACGATGGCGAGACCGCGTTGCCTTCGGCGTCGGCGAACGAGTCGGCGTAGACGATGCGCGCAGGCGGCGCGACTTCCTGAAAGATCCCGCGCGCCCAATAGTCGTTTCCTTCGGGCGAGCGCATGCAGTAGTGAAACGTGCCGCCGACGCGCAGATCCACCGTGCAATGCGGCACGGTGAATCCTTTCGGCGCGAACCACTGCTGCAAGTGTTCGGGCTGCGTGAAGACTTCGAACACCAGGTCGCGCGGCGCATCGAACGTGCGCGTGATGACGAACGCGTCTTCCTGGACCTGCAGGCTCACGACTGCTTCTCCACGTACTGCGCGAGACGCGCGAGCGTCTGACGTCCGCCTTCGATCGCTCCGTACTTCTCGACCACGAAGTCGCGTGCCTCGGCCGTCGGGAAGAGCGAGATCATCGTCAGCCGCGTTTGTGCGCCGATCTCTTCGAATGTGACCGTAACGGAGAACGAGACGATGCCGTCGTCGCCACCGTGGCGATACGCCATCCGCTCCGGCGGCGTGACCTCGTCGTACCAGATGTGATTCGGATAGTCGGTGCCATCCGGTCCGTGCATGATGAAGCGCCACTCGCCGCCGGCGCGTACGTCCATCGCATGCGTCGTCGTCGTGAATCCCTCCGGACCGAACCACTGCGCGACATGCTCGGGCGTGGTCCACGCTTCGAACACCAGCTCGCGCGGCGCGTTGAACACGCGCGTCTGCACGATCGTGCGTGCTTCGTCGTCATTTCTTGCGGCGTTGAGAGACATCGTTCTTCTCCTTCGATTTTTTGGACTGCAGCTCGCGCAGATATCCGTCGAGCCGGTCGAAACTTTCTTCCCAGAAACGGCGATAGCGCGAGACCCAGTCGGCGACTTCGCGCAGCGGCGCGCCTTCGATGCGGCACGGCCGCCACTGCGCCTCGCGACCTCGCGCAATGAGGCCCGCACGCTCGAGCACTTTCAGGTGCTTCGAGATCGCCGGCATGCTCATGTCGAACGGCTCGCACAACTCGGTAACCGTCGCCTCGCCCGACGCGAGCCTAGCCAGGATGGCCCTGCGTGTCGGATCGGCGAGTGCCGCGAATGTCGCGCTCAGATGGTCCATGCGTTGCCTCGTATTTCGCTCATCGGTTAATTAACCAACAAGCTAAGTGCGAGACGCCGGATTGTCAAGTGCGACACCGTTTTTCTTCAGGCGTTCGCGATTTCGACGAGCTGTGCGGCGAAGAGCTCTTCGGGATTCGGCGGCACGAGCTCGCGAATGCGCTGCGATGCGACCGCGCCAATCGCGCGCCACTCATCGCGTCGCAACCACGCGCGATTCATCGCGTCGTCGAGCGCATCTTCCGTCGCCGCATTCGCAACGAAGCCGCTCACGCCATCCTCGATCACTTCGGCGTTGCCACCCACGTTCGTGACGATCGGGACGCGCGCGCTCAGCATCGCCTCGACGATCACGAGCGGCAGACCTTCACACCGCGACGGCAGCACGAGCGCGTGATGATCGTTCCAGATCGATTGCGGATCGTCGATGAATCCCGCGAAGGTGACGTTCTTCAACTCGAGATGTCGCGCCATTTCGACGAGGCCGTCGCGATGAGCTCCGCCGCCAACGAACGTCACGCTCAACGCGCGTTCGCGCCAGCGATCGCGTGCGAGGACGCGCAGCAGCAAGTCCTGCCCCTTCTCGAGTGGATGCAACCGGCCGATGCACGCGAGTCGAAATCCGTGACTCTCATCGGGCCAGTCTTCACGCGGCGCATACGCGACGAGAAACGGATTGCGCACGACGCGTGCGCGCGGCAGCGGAAATCCGAGTTGCTCTTCCGTGACGCGGCGATTGTGCTGCGCGACGAAGAACACTTCGATTGCCGACGCGAACATTCGCCGGATGGGCTCGAGATACACGTCGGGCGGCCAGTAGAGATCCGTGGCTTTCTGACAGATCACGACGTACGGCATTCGCAGACGACGCAACACGCCCGCGAGCAGGAAGCCGTCGAAGTTTCCGCCCTGCGACAACACGACGAGATCCGGACGTCGCGAGAATCGGAGACCGAGCCAGAGTCGCACGACTTCGTACGCGTACTGCGCGGGTCGCGAGACGTTACCCAGCCAGCGAAACAGAGCCGCGGGCGTGAACGGAAATCGTGTGAGGTCGGCGGTGCGGACGCCGAGGTCGCGGAGCTTGCGGAGGCGGGGCTGCGTGGTGTCGACGACGCTTTTGAACACCGCGACCGAATGACCTTGCGCGGCGAGGACGGCCGCGCTCGCGCTCCACAATTCCTCGCTGCCGCCCCACGTGCGATTGCCACTGATGAACACGAAACGGCGCGGGCGGACGGAGGTCATCGGGGGCGGGCGAGTATAAGCTCTGGTCATTGAAAAACGTTCTCCGTGCGGGTGAGTGGTGGGAGTTCAAACTCGCGCCGCTTTTCGCCGCGTTCTACGGCACCGCATTTCTCTGCGGCGCGCCGATTTCGTCGCTGTGGCGCGGAGCGTTGATCGTCCTGCTCGCGATCGCGCCAGGCGCCGCGTTCGTGAGCGTCCTCAACGACCTCACCGATCGCGATGAGGATCGCGCCGCGGGCAAACACAATCGCCTGGCCGGCACGTCGCCGATACTCGCCGCGCTGCTTCTCGCCGCGACGATCGCGTGCGGCCTGATCTTCGCGTTCCTCTGGCGTCGCGACACCGCATTGCTGTCCTGCTACCTCGCCGCATGGACCGCGTTCTCGCTCTACTCCCTTCGCCCGTTCCGCTTCAAATCCCGCGGCCTCCTCGGCGTGCTCTGCGACGCCAGCGGCGCGCATCTCTTCCCGACGCTCGTCGCCGTGTTGATCGCGTATCGATCCGCCGCGCATGCGGTGCATCCGATGTGGATCGCCGCGGTCGCGGTGTGGGCATTTGCATGCGGACTGCGCGGCATCGTCGCGCATCAACTGCGCGATGTGGAGAACGACCGTCGTTCCGGTGTACGCACCTTTGCACAGCGATCGCCGCGATTGGCGACATTCGCCGGCACGTGGATTGTTTTCCCGATCGAGCTGGCCGCGCTCGCCCTCATGCTCGTTCAATTGAACAACGCCTGGCCGCTCGCACTCCTTGGCGTATATCTCGTGTACGCGAGCGCGCTGATCGTCATCAACAGAAGGCAACCGGAGATTGTCGCGCCGGTCGCGCGACCTCTCACCTTGCTGCAGGACTACTACACGTTCTATTTCCCAGCGGCGATCGTGATCGCGTCAGCGATGCAGCATCCGCGCGACTGGTTCGTGCTCGCGATTCACGTCATCGTATTTCCGGCGAGCGCGCTGCGTCCCGTGGGCGATGTCCTGCGTGCGCTGCGTCGCAGCGCACGATCGTGAGATCAGAAGAGATACTCGCGCGCATAGCGCGCGTACGGCGGCTCGTCGCGAAGACAATCGGCGCGACCGCGATACGCCTCGACGAGCGACTCCGGAATGTCCGCGGTGCTCTGCGACGCCGCGGGTCGCAATCGCTGCAACACTGCCACGGGCGCACGCAATCGATTCTGTTGCACGCTGCGACCGAAGATCTGCAGCACGCGCTTCGATCCGAACTTGCGGATCACGCGCGAGAAGCGCGGATACCAATACAACTCCGCGGGCGTGAGCGATGGATTGAGACGCTGCTGCGCGGGCGCGAATGCATCGAGCCCAAGGCGCGATTCGAGTGCGCTCGTGAATGCGCGAACGTCGTCCTGCAGCAACTCGTACGGCATCACGATCACGTTGTCATTGCCGAAGCGCTCGCGATACAGACCAACGACGCGACAGAAATCCCAGCCGTCGATCCCTTCCCGCACGGCCGATTCGAGCATGCGACAAAACGCCTCGAAGTCGGAGTCCGTGCCGGTGCGCACGGTCTGCGAATACATCGATGGAATCGCCGAACGGAACCCGCGCGTGACGATCAGGATCTTCGCGTTCGGAAACAAATCCGCGAGCGTGTCGCACGCCGTGCGTTGTGCGTCGGCGAGTGACAGACCGGCGCTGCGATCGTAGCTGATCGCGCCCGCACCAAAGTCCGCGAGCGGCGTCGCGAGTCCTTCACTACTCGTCACGCGATACAGCGCGCGCGATCTGCGCGACGCCGACGTTCGCACGACGTCGTACACATCGCGAAACCCGCCGATGCCGCCTTCGACGTACTCGAGTTGCGGATGCTGCGCGAACCAACTGCGCAGAAAGTTCGTCGCGGTTTTCGGATAGCCGATGTGAATGAGATGTCCGCTCATCGCATCCCCGCCCGCGCAAGCGCCTCGATGCAAAACGCCGTCGTCAACTCCTCGGAACCCCAATGCGGCGTATCAGGATGCGGTGCATCGAACGAGCCGTCGCGCTTGCGAGCGCGTCCGCCGTGATACAGCCGCGCGTGCGGCCAGCCGCCGGACGGCAACTGCGCGTCGAGCAACGACGTCGCATCCGGCGTCTCGTTCCACAGCGACATCGCACTGGTCGCCAGTGCGAGCTCCAGCGCATTCGCGGGCGTCGCAGCGGCGATGCGCGACGTGATGATCGCGCCGGCTTCGGGCGCGCACGCGTGCAGCGCATGCGAGAACGCGTACCAGACCGCGAACGGATTCTCGTACCACTTGTCGCACGACGTCTCGCGATTCGCGCGCAGAACGTCGAGCAGATGCGCGATCGCTGCGCGCGTTTCGTCGCGTGCGCCGAGGTAGGAGATCACGTTGGCGTTGACGACGGCGTCGACGTCGCGCGGCGATGCGGACGTGCGGCGAAAGAAGAGGAAGAGAACGAGCGGATGACGCAACTGCGCGCGCGTGATGCGCCGATGACGACGATCGACGCTGCGTTGCAAGCGCGGTGTGACCCACGTGTAGAACAATCCACGCGCGTCGCGATTGGCGAGCAACAGTTCGCGATTTGCGGGCACTTCGCGTCCGCCGCGCAACAGCGCCATCGACGCAACGGACGTGTCGTCGAGATCCGGAGGAAGTTCGTGGTGATGCGGATGCGCGCGCGGCCAGTGCCGCCACAATCCGTCCGCATCCTGCTCCGCGACGAGATAGTCGAGCGCGCGATCGCGAACGCGCGTCGCACGCGGCACGTCCACGAGCGCACGCGCGACGAGCGCGGTCGGAAAGATCGACGGATCGGGAACGCGCTCGTTGTGATTCACCGACGCGCGCGACGTGAACACCGGGATCTCGCCGCTCGGCAACTGCCGCGACTCGAGAAAACGAACCGCGTTCTCGATTGCGCGGTCCACGCTCACTTGCGAATCACCAGGTGCAGCGGAGTGAGCGCGGCCGGCGTCGCGAAGTATTGAATCGACTCGAGCGGCTGCTCGGCGCGAAATGCAGGCATGTGTTGCAACAGCGTCTTCAACGCGATCCCGACGACGTTGCGCGCGAGCGGCGCGCCGATGCAGCGATGCACGCCGCTGCCGAACGTGAAGTGTCGCGCGGCCGGACGATCGAGTCGCAGTGCGGCCGGATCTTCGAATCGCGCGGGATCGCGGTTCGCGGCGCTCACGCAGAGTTGCACGAGCGCGCCCGCGGGCAATGTCACGCCGCCGAGTTGCAACGGCTGTGTCGTCATGCGAGGCACCGTGTGCTCGGGCGGATGCAGCCGCAGAACTTCTTCGGCCAGCGCGGGAAGCAGCGCAAGGTCCGCGGAGACCGCGCGTCGCACGTCGTCGTGTTGCAGCAAGCGCAGCACCGCGCGCGTGATCGTGCGCTCGGTGGTCATCGTCGCGGCGAGCCACAACAGTCGCACGAGACTGCGCACTTCCGCGTCGCTCACCACACGATCGCCGTCGTTCATCAATCGCGAGTAGATCGCTGAGCGATCCGCGATCCGGTCGAGCGTCACGATGAACTCCGTGAGCGGCGACGCAGTACGCAGCGACGCGCCGTACGCCGTGAGGATCGCGACGACCGCGTCGTCGTCGAATCCGAGAAACTCCGACGCGACTGCGCGACTCAGCGGCGCGGCGTAGTCGCTCACGACGTCGAGCCGGTCGCGCAGCAGCTTCGCGGCCATGCCTTCCGCCTTCTCGCCGAGACGCTGCAATGTCGCCGCGGAAAACTCACGCGAGAGCAGTCGCCGCACTTCGGCGTGCCGCGGCGGATCTTCGCCGAGGAGGACGCCGTCGACTTCGGTGTAGGGACTGTTCGACAGCGCGTTCGGTTGCCCGAATGCGGACTCGACCTCCGCGTAGCCGAGGACGATCCAGAAGCTGTGACGCGCAAGGAAGTGAACTGATCCGGCGGCGCGCAATCGCTCGTAGTACGGAAACGGATCGAGCGCGACTTCGGGTGATGCGAGATCGATCGTCGCCGCGTCGAATCCGCTTCGCACGCGCCGGCGAAATCGTTCCCGGACTCTACGTGCAAGAGCACGTGTCTTTTGCAGAATCGTCCGAACCATTCTCATTTGCGAGTTCCCGCGCCGGCGTCATGTCGACGGCGCGGGCAAACGCACTGTACGCGACGAAGCGGCGCAGGAACCACTTCGGCAGCGCACACGCGAGCAATGCGACATACGGCTCGGGCCACGACGGCTCGGACGCGATGCTCGCGCGTGCATGTCGCAGCGCAGCGCGGCGAGGTCCGGAGAGCAATGCGAAGCGCGCGCATTCGAAGTGATACCGCGCCGCGTGATTCGTCCCCGCGGACAACAGACGACGTCGCAGCGGCGTGAGCGAGCGACGCGCGCGCGCCTCGTTCACGATCGACTGCGACATGCTCAGTTGCTGGTCGCGCTCGCGGATGCCGATCGCGCCGGCGTGTCGTCGATACCGAACGAGCGGCTCGTCGAGATTCGCGACTTTGCCGATCTCGCTGAGGCGCAGCCAGAGATCGAAGTCGTCGCTCGGATAGCGATCGACCGCGTAGCCGCCGATCGACAGCAGCGCCGTGCGACGCATCATCGTCGCGGGATGCGAGAACGGCGTGAGTCCGACGAGCAGCGCGGCGGTGATCTGTTCGTGATCGGTCGCGAAGGTCTTGTGTCCCAGGAAGTCGCCGTTTTCGTCGATGACTTCGACCGCGGATCCGACGGCGACGACGTCGATGTTCGCGTCGAGATACTCGGTCTGACGCGCGAGTCGCGTCGGAAGCGAGACATCGTCGGCGTCCATCCGCGCGACGTAGCGACCGCGCGCGACTGCCGTTCCGGCGTTCAGCGCTGACGGCAATCCGCGGTGGGGCGTATGAATCACAACGACGCGCGAGTCCCGCGCCGCGAACTCCTTGGCGATCGCAAGACTGCCGTCGCTCGAGCCATCGTCGATCACGATCAACTCCAGCGACTCGTGTGTCTGCCGGAGAACGCTCTCCACGGCTTCAGCGAGAAAGCGCTCGCCGTTCCAAACGGGGAGAAGCACCGAGACGTCGGCAGGGAGTGGCACCGGGCGCAGTGTACGCGGGACCCGGCAGTTTCGCTTACTTGTCTGGCCTCGGGTGCCGTTGGTTTGTCAGCGAATCCCGACTCGTCTTTGGTCATTTCGTGACCCAGTCGTCAAAACCCGCAAAAATCTCCGCAATAAATTCAAGGTTATTTGGACTTCGCCCGTTTGCCCCTGTTTTGCGCATTGCGAGCGGTTCAAGATGGCTTCCCAGACGCCTTGGCACGTCTGTTTCCGAACAATCCAAATGATTTGCGGCGGCGCCGGACCAGGCAGGGTCGGGCGGTCCGTCAACGTGACTTTGCAGTCGGGGACCTCGAAATGAAACGCATGAAGACACTGTGGGTTCTGCTGCCGGTGATCGCGGCGATGTTCATCGCGGCGCCGCTCGCGCAGGGACAGGCGACGGCTGGTTACTCGGAGTACTACCTTCCGGGCGACGAGCTGAACATGTACTACATCTTCAACCAGCTCGACGCGAACGGCGGCGGCACCGGGATGCACTCGGTCACGTCGGTCGTCGCGTGGTCCGCGAACACGATCATCTATTACGACCATTGGGAGAACGGATACGGCTTCGATCCGCTCAACCCGGGATCGACCGCGGACGAGACGAACACGCTGCTGACGCAGGGCGCGTCGCGCACATACGAGTCATCGAACGTGCCGTCCGGCGGTCCGCCACCTGCCGCGCGCAATGCGGCCGCGACCTGCGCCGGCCAGACCAACCCCGGCAACCGCTGCTACGACGGCGGCGATCGTCTGTACATCGCCGGCGGACCGGTCACCGTCACGCGCGCGGTGTGGATCGAAGCGCGCGGCGCAGGCAACCAGGGCGACGCGTGGGAAATCTATCCGGTGCAGCCGCAGCTCACGACGTACGTCCTCGCGTTCGGCGAAGACAACTACGCGACGAGCGCCACGTACTTCACTGGCTTCGAGCGCGTCTACGCACTGATCCAGGCCACTGACGACAACACGACGTTCTCCGTCGATCTCGACAACAACGGCACCGCCGACATCCTCAATCAGAATCGCGACGCGACGTGGAACAACGCCGGCGACGGCGCGACCGTCACGCTGCAGCGCGGCCAGACCTTCCTGCTCGATCGCATCAGCGCGTGCCGGTTGCACGCGAACTGCACGACCACTCCGGGCTCGCTCAACGCGGGCGCGGTCATCACCGGCGACAAGACGCTGCAGGTGAAGTTCGTCACCGGCCGCACCGCGACGACCTACACCGCACGCGGACTCTCCGCGTTTCCGCGCGGCTTCTGGACGAGCGAGTACTACGCGCCGTTCGGACAAGCCGCCGACACCGGACGTCCCACCGACTACTACCTCTTCAATCCGTACGCATCGGCACTCACGGTCAATTGGCAGAGCCTGACCGGCAGCGGCTCGTTCTCGATCCCAGCGAACAGCACACAGTCATTCAACCGCGCGCTCGGCGCGAATCCATCGGTGCCGGTCGGCTCCGGCCTCTACTTCAGCGCAGCGCAACCGTTCTGGGGCGTGGGCTTCGGCGACTCGACGAACGACATCTACGAATGGGGCTACAGTCTTCTCCCCACATCCTTCCTCTACAAGGAACACTTCCTCGGCTGGTCGCCCGGCTCACTGCCGCTGAACACCGCGCCCGTCGATGGCAACGGCGTCTATCTCACCGTTGCGCAGGACAACACCGTCGTCTTCGTCGACTACGACAACAACGGCACCGCCGATCAGACCTACACGCTGAACCGGCTGCAGCAGCAGTTCATCCCGCCGGGACCGACCGGCGATCTCGCGGGCTGCCGCATCTGGGCGACCGGCGACTTCTCGATGGCGTACGGCGAGAACGCGGACAACGCGAACACGCCGACTCCGAACCTCGACCTCGGCTACGTCGCACTCCCCGGCACCGACTTCATCTCGCTCGTGTTGTCGGTCGACAAGACCGCGAATCCGACCGTCGTGCCGCTCGCGTCCGGATCGCAGACCACGTTCACGCTGTCGACGAAGAGCAACCTCTATCCCGTCAGCGCGGTCACCGTCGTCGACACGCTTCCGCCGAACTGGTCGTTCGTCAATAACTCCGCGACGATCATCCGCCCCGACATGACCACGCTCACCGGCGCGGCGGCGAATCCGACCATCACCGGTGCGGGCACCGCTGCGAGTCCGTACGTGCTCACGTGGGGCACGGCACTGACCGGCGGCGCGATGCAGCCGAATCAGGAAGTCCGGATCACCTTCAACGCGCAGACCACCGTCGCGATGACGACCGGCACGCTGAGCCAGAATCGCGTCGTCAGCGCAGGCACGCGTTCCGTCGGCAGTCCTGCGGTGACGCAGACCTTCACTGCCACCGACTTCGCGTACGTCGCGAGCGGCGCGGTGCAGATCAGCAAGACATCGAACGCGCCGACGCCGCTCTATCCCGGCGATCAGTTCCAGTACACGGTCACGGTGACGAACCCCGGCACCGCGAACAACAACCTGCTCAGCGGCATCTCGCTTTATGACGCACTGCCGGACGGACTGACGGCCGTCAATGCGTCGACGACGATCAGTCACTCCACGGTTGGCGACAGCTTCAACAGCAACGCGCTCAACCTCAACGTCGGCACGCGCAACTGGGCCGGCGCGTGGGTCGAGGCGAACGACGGCGGCAACGACATCAACATCACCGCCGGCGAACTGGTTCTCGACAACAGCAACTCCAACGAGCCGTCGATCTCGCGTGCGGTGAACACGACCGGCGGCGGCACGGCGCGACTCTCGTTCCGCTGGCGCACCGGCACCGGCGTCGATACCGCGGACGTCTTCAGCATTCAGGCGGGCACCGCGGGCACGGCCGGCGCGACGGCGCAGATCGGCACGATCACGAACGTCGCGGGCGCATCGAGCGGCTTCTTCAACGCCAACGTCACGATCTCGAACAACACCACGATTCGCTTCACGTTCCCGAACAACAGCTACCAGCAGGCGAACGAGACGATCTTCATCGACGACGTCTCGATCACGTACGCGCTGCCGGTCACGGGATCGAACCCGCCGGAGCTGATCTCCGCGAGCTCGCTCTACGCGTTCACGGGTACCGAGGCGATTACGACGACGTTCAATGTGACGGTGGACAATCCGTATCCGTCCGCGTCGTCCGAAGTCACGAACACCGCGGCCACGACGTCCGTGCAGATCCCGACGCAGGTCGAAGCGTCCGTCACGAACATCGTCACGACGCCGACGGTGCTCAGTGCGAGCGTCGCCGGACGTCTCTGGTTCGACGCGAACGCAGACGGCGCGCAGGACATCGGCGAGCCGGGACTCGACAACGTCCTCGTCACACTCAAAGACGGATTCGGCACGCCGATCACGTCGATGTACACCGACTCGAACGGCCGCTATCTCTTCCCGAACGTGCTGCCGGGCAACGGCTACTACGTCGAAGCGACGAAGCCGCCGAATCCGGGCGGCTATCCGACCGGACTCACGCAGTCGTTCCCGATCGGCTTCACGAACGATCGCTCCGCGACCTTCAATCTCGCCGCCGGCCAGCAATACACGCAGGGCTACCTCGGCTACAAAGCCACCGCGACGCAGACCGCATTCGGCGACCTCGCGTGGGTCGACGTCGACAGCGACGGCGTCCGCGACGGCAACGAGATCGGACTGAGCAACGTCACGATGACGCTCTATCGCGACGCGAACGGTAACGGCACCCTCGAACCCGGAACCGACACGCTCATCGGCACGACCACCACCGCGTCGGACGGCAGCTATTTGTTCAGCGGCATCACGCCCAACGTTGCGGGCACCGATGACTACTTCGTCGCCGCGACGACGCCCGCGGGCTACACCGCGACCGTCACGTCGCCGATCCGCTTCCTCAACGTCGTCCCCGGCAACGCGTACCTCAGCGCCGACTTCGGATTCCTTCCGACCGGCACGACGTACAGCATCACCGATCGCGTCTGGTACGACGCGAATGGCAACGGCCTCTTCTCCGGTGAGAACGGCATCGCGGGCGTGACCATCGATCTGCTCGACGCCGCGAACAACGTCATCGGCACGACCGTCACCGCGTCCGATGGAACGTTCACGTTCAGCGGACTGCCCGGCGGCGGCGCCGACTACAAAACGCGCATCAGCGACAACGCCAACGTCCTCGGCGACTACTACGGCACGACGTCGTACGCGATCGCGGGACAGCGTACCGAGAGCAACGTCACCGGAAACGTCAACCGCGCGGCAGCGCCGAGCTACGGCTTCAACCTCACGCGCTCCATCGGCGACACGGTTTACAACGACTTGAACGGCAACGGCGTGCAGGACGTGGGCGAGCCCGGATTCGCAGGCGTGACCGTCAGCCTCTATCGCGACATCAACGCGCCGGTCGGACAGATCAACGCGGGCGACACGCTCGTCGGCACGGTCGTCACCGACTCCAACGGCCAGTACCTCTTCTCCGGACTCGCGAACGGGAACTACATCGTCAGTGTGCCCGCGCAGAGCGGCTACAACTACATCGCGGGCGGCCGCACCGACACCGACGGCGCGACGGCGGGCATCCAGCTCTCCGCGACCATCGCGGGCGGCGCGAACGTGTTCGATCGCGACTTCGGCTTCCAGGCCGCAGCGTCGCGCAACGTCTCCGGCACGCTCTGGAACGATGCGGATTCGAGCGGCGTGATCAACGCGGGCGAAGGACGCTTCCAGAACGTCACGGTCGAAGTCCTCTCGTCCGCAGCCGGCACCGGCACGCTGTCGGTGACGAACAACTCGAAGACCATCACCGGCACCGGCACCACGTTCACCAACTACCAGCCGGGCGATCCGATCGTCGTCGGCGGTGTGACGTATCGCATCGCGAGCATCGCCAGCAACACGAGCCTCACGGTCTCGAAGCTCTACTCCGGCGCGACCGCGAGCGGCCAGGCCTGGACGACGCGCGGCGCGGTGCTCGTCACGACGACCACCGACGTGAACGGCGCGTACTCCTTCACCGGTCTCGCATCCGGCAGCTACTTCGTGCGCGTCACCGACGCGAACGGCGTGCTCACGGGCTACGGCGCGACGTGGGAGCGCACGGAGCTCAAGACCAACGTCGCGAATCCCGCGAACGCGATCGAGTTCGTGAATCTCACCGCGGGCAGCGTCACCGGTGTCGACTTCGGATTCGCGCAGCTCAACAACATCGTCACGCTGGTCAAGCTGCGACTCTTCGACGGCGTGCAGGAAGGCAAGACAGTCACGCTGACCTGGCAGACGGCCTTCGAGTCGCACAACCTCGGCTTCAACATCTACCGCGACATCCACGGCGAACGCACGCGCGTCAACAAAGAGCTCATCGGCGGATCCGCATTCGTCGGCAAGGGCGGCGCGGCGCTGGCGGGCTACTCGTACCGCCTCACCGACACGCTCGACGATCCGTACGCGTTCGCGCAGTACTGGCTCGAAGACGTCGAGACGAGCGGCGAGAAGACGCTGCACGGTCCGATCACGCCGCTGATGCAGTCGTCGTCGCGAACGTTCGACGCGGAGTCGCAGTCGTTCGAGCTCGAAGCGGAAGCCGACAGCGCGCCGCTCAGCAAAGTCGCGGCGGACGGCATGGTCATCGAAGGCGACGCCGGCATCGGCGCGCTTCGTCCGACGACGTTCCCCGCCGCGAACGCAACGCAAGTCAAAACGCAGCTCGAGCTCGCGGGCACTGACGCGCTGAAGATCTACGTCACGAAAGAAGGCTGGTATCGCTTCACGAAGGCGCAGATCGTCGCGGCGGGCTTCGACCCGGGCACCAATCCGAAACAGATCGCGCTCTACTCGCAAGGCATCGAGCAGGCGCTGCTCATCAACACCACGAAGGCGAACGAATTCGGCACGAAGGACACGATCGAGTTCTACGGACTTGGACTCGACACGCCGTCGACGGGCGCGCGCACGTACTGGCTCGT
>DASVNL010000027.1:0-11424 GCA_036383875.1 Thermoanaerobaculia bacterium | reverse complement strand
CTGCTGCTGGTGAGGACTGGAAAGTACGGTTCGCGCTGCGCGAGTTCTTCCCAGCCCGGAGCATCGCGATCTTTCACCGGCGGAGCATACTCGCAACGTGTCGCGTGATACGGTGCGACGAAAGGGAGTCGAGTATGGACGTCGCCGCGAAGGTCGCCCTGGTCTTTGTCGCAGCACTGCATGTGCTGTTTCTCGTCCTGGAGATGTTCTTGTGGAACACGCCGCGCGGACGGCGCATCTTCGGACTCTCGCGCGAGCTCGCCGAAGGCTCAGCGAAACTCGCCGCGAATCAGGGCCTCTACAACGGATTCCTCGCTGCGGGATTGTTGTGGGGCACGTTCGGCACGTTCGCCGGCAATGATGCGTTTCGCGTCCAGCTCTTCTTCCTCGGCTGCGTCATTGTCGCCGGCATCTACGGCGGCCTCACGACGAAGCGATCGATCCTCGGGATTCAGGCGCTGCCGGGGATCATCGCGGCGGCCCTCGTCTGGTTCGCAAACAACTAGACCGGCTGCCGGTTCGCGTTCCCCGCAACCGACAGTCGCCAGCCGACAATCGCGACGACGATGATGTCGAGCAGGACGTACAACAGCCCGACTCCTGCCGGCGGATTCGCCGAGCCGAGTCCGAGTCCCGGAACCGTCGCGGCCCACATCCAGTTGCCGTTCGCGGTGCCGGCCCACTCGAGCAGCATCGTGTAGATCACGCACGCCGACAACATCAGTTGATTGCCTGACGCGACGATCAGCGCGGCGGCGATGATCCACCACGCGAATCCCCACGGATCGTTCAAGAAGATCACGTTGACGATCGCGACCACCGATCCCGCGAGGAGCGTCAGACGCGTGATGATTCGTTCGTGCCGGACGAAGAGCGGCTGGCGCGCAGTCGCATAGGCAAGCGCGTAGAAGACCGCGTGTCCCGGCGGGACGTACATCGGGATCACCGCGTTGCGATACGAGTACAACCCCCAGCCGAGTGACAGGATGATCTCGCCCGTCGTTGCGACCGCGATGCACACGAGGATCTGCGCAGTCGGGATGTCGAAGCGGCGGCAGATGAGCCACACGAATGCGGCGGTGGCGATGCCGAGGAGCAGTTGCGGGATCAGTCCGCGCGTGTCGAGCAACAGCACCGCGGCCAGAAACGGCAAAGCGAGCGCCACTGTCGATTTGAATTCGCGTTCCACGTCGCGCGGATGCTAACCCATCTTGCGCCGCGGTTCGTCCCATGCGACACTTAAGCAGATGCTTAACCATTCCGCATCCCTCGATCTCATCTTTCACGCGCTCGCCGATCCCACCCGGCGGGTCATCGTGGAGCGGCTCAGCCGCGGACCGGCCTCGGTCAGCGAGCTGGCCGAGCCGCTCGAAATGTCGCTCCCTGCGGTGCTGCAGCACCTGCAGATGCTCGAGTCGAGCGGCCTCGTGGAATCGGAGAAGGCGGGGAGGGTACGCACCTGCCGGATCAATCAGAAGGCGCTGAAGACGGCCGAACAGTGGATCGCGAAGCGCCGCACGAGTTGGGAGCGCAAGCTCGACCGCCTCGGCGATTTTCTTGCGAAAGGAACGAAATGACCCTGCACCACGGAACTTTCACCATCGAACGCAATTACCCCGCGACGCCGGAGCGCGTGTTCCACGCGTGGTCCGACCCAGCGTCGAAACAGAGCTGGTTCGCGTGTCACGACGACTGGACGTCGACCGGATACACGCTCGACTTCCGGCCCGGCGGACACGAACGCGTCGACAGCACTCCATCCGAGAGCGACGTCGCGCATCGCTACTTCGCGACCTACTACGACATCGTTCCGAACGAGCGCATCGTCTACGCATACGAGATGTACCTCGGCGACACACGCATCTCCGTGTCCGTCGCCACGGTCGAATTCGAAGCCGCCGGCGACGACACGAAGTTCACGTTCACCGAACACGTCGTGATGCTCGACGAATACGACGACCTCGATGGTCGCGAGGAAGGAACGCGCGCGGGACTCGAGAATCTCGCGCGATTCGTGAGTGCGTCATGAAGCGACTCGCATTGATCGGATTTCTCACGCTGCCCGCGTTCGGCGAGTACGCGAAGATCAACGGCCTCAATCTCTATTACGAAGTTCACGGCAAGGCGAACGCGAAGACTCCGCCGCTCGTGCTGTTGCATGGCGGCGGCTCGACGATCGACACGTCGTTCGGACGCGTGCTGCCGTTGTTCGCGAGCTCGCGCCAAGTCATCGCGTTCGACCAGCAGGGACACGGCCGCACTGCCGACATCGTCGATCGTCCGTTCTCGTTCGAACAATCCGCCGATGACGCCGCCGCGCTCCTGAAGCACCTCGGCATCGAGCGCGCTGATTTCTTCGGCTACAGCAACGGCGGCAGCATCGCCATGCAGATCGCGATTCGCCATCCGAAACTCGTGCGCCGCATCGTCGTCGCGTCCGCGATGTACACGCGCGACGGCTTGCAGCCGTGGTTGTGGGAAGGGCTGCGCAACGCGAAGCTTTCGGACATGCCGAAGGAACTGCGCGAGGAGTATCTGCGCGTCGCGCCGCATCCGGAGAATCTGCAGTCGTTCCACGACAAGTGCGTGAAGCGAATGCTCGACTTCAAAGACTGGCCGGCGGATTCGCTGCGATCGATTCAGGCGCCTGCGCTGGTGATGATCGGCGACGACGACGTGACGCGGCCCGAGCATGCGGTCGAGATGTATCGATTGTTTCCGCACGCGCAGCTCGCGATTCTGCCGGGCACGAATCACATGACGTTACTCGAGCGCGCGGACTGGCAGGTCTCGATGATCGAGCGTTTTCTAGATGTCGACGAGGTTCATTGAGAGCGAGAGCTGCGGAAGTTTCACGAGCAGCGCGTCGATGTCCGGCACCGCGGACCAGCAGGTGAGGTCGAGGACGACGCGGCCGTCCTCACCTCCCGGCTGAATCGTTTGCAGCCACTGCTGCAGCGCACCGCCGATCTGTTCGAACAGTTCGTGATCGGACGCGGACACGTCCTGCCGCGGCAGAAGCACGACCGGTACGACGACCTCGTGTCCGCCGAGTTGATAACCGTAGAAGCAGCGCAGCTCGGTCGGTTGCGATTCGAACGGCGAAGACTCGAAGAAGTACCCGAGGAGTGTGGCGAGATGACTCGCGAACGTCCTGCGCTCGACGCCGCCGAAGTCGAAACGTCCGGTGCGTTCGAGGAACGGTTTGATGAGCGTGCCGTCGGGTAGTCGCACGGACTGGTTCGCGAAGATGTCGAGATTCGTGAATGACACCGTGGGTGTTTCTTCGTCGGGCGGGATCGGTCGCGATTCGGTGCGCTGATCGTTGATCGTGATGTCGAGCGTCGTCGCGCCTTGCGGAGCGACGATGAATTCGCACGTGAAGCGCAGCGCTTCGACGAGATCGCGCGGTTCGGCGACGGAGGGGAACATGCGAGACGAAAGGACGATCACCGCGACATCCTACCTGCTCACGATTCCGCGCCGCGGATGCTTCTCCGTGACCTTCACTTTCAGCGCGGCGTCTGCGACGTGCGTGTAGATCTCGGTCGTGGAGATGCTGCGATGGCCGAGGAGACGTTGAACGTAGCGGATGTCGACGCCTTCCTCGAGGAGATAGGTGGCGACGGAGTGGCGGAACATGTGCGGCGTCACGCGTTCGCGTACCGCACTGCGTTCGCCGTGAATGCGAATCAGACGACGAATCATCTGCGGACTCGCCGCGTCGCCGCGTGAGTTCACGAGGAACGTGTCTGCACCCGACGACGCGCGGTCGCGCGCGATGCGATAGTCGGAGAGCAGCGACTTCAATTCGTCGGGGACGAACACGCGACGCTGGCGATTGCCCTTGCCAATGATCGTGATCGTGCCGTCTTCGACATCGACAGCGGCGTCGAGCAAGCCCGCGAGCTCGCTGACGCGCATGCCCGTCGCGAAGAGCAACTCCGTCGCGACGTACGCGGTGAGGTCCGCGAACGTGTGCGGTTGTTCATGCACGAGGAGGCGTCGCAGATCGGCGCGCGCGATCACGCGCGGCAATCGCTTCGGCATCCGAATCCGGATCCGCGCCCCGCGAAACGGATCCTCGGAAATCTGCTCATCTTCTTCGAGCCAGCGAAAGAACGAGCGCAGCGTCGCGAGGTGGCGCTTCACGCTCGCTTCCTTCAGCTCGCGGACGTCGAACAGATGGCGCACGTAGTTGTGAATCGTCGTCTTGTCGCACGACGTGACGACCGCGCGGCGTCCGAAGAATTGCGAGAAGCGCGCGAGATCGAGCTCGTACGCGCGAATCGTGTGCGGCGAGAGTTTGCGAATCGACTGGCAGTGGCGAATGAACGAAGTCGCCGCGTCTCGGAACAGCACGCCGGGCAAGGTACCCGACGTGCGTCCGTATGCGCGACCGGAAGGGTGGATGGGTGGCTTACTTCATCTTCAGGAATGCCAGCAGCGCGAGACTCAGCGCCATCGCAAGCAGTGACCACTCGCCGAGGGTCGGGATGCCGTTGATGTTCGCGGGTGCGGCGATGCCTGCGAGTTGTCCGCGGATCTCGCCCTCTTCGTACTCCGTGGAGTGAATGTTCACGTAGAGGAAGCCGGCTGCGAAGTCGGCGATGAGGCGCGGCGTGAGCGGCACGTTGCTCGAGAACGGACTCGTGTTCGGGAAGTCGAACACGACCGGACCGTCGACGCCCGGCGGCGCGACGTGCAGATGCGTCGACGTCGCGTCGGGGATCGTGTGCGCGCAGCGTACGAACAGCGTCGCGGGATTGTCGCCAAGGTCGGCGAGACAGTCGCCGGTCTCGGTTGAATCGGTGGGTGGCACTTCCTGATCGGCGCTCGGCTCGAACGAGAAGCGGTCGACGGTGCGCGGGAGCATCTGCCCGCGGATCTCGCCGTCGGGCCGGCCGCTCGCGTGGATGTTGAGATACAGATTGCCGGCGAGCAGATCGCCGACGTCGGCGGGCGTCATGTCCCACGTCGCCTCGATCGGCGATGCGGGATCGTCGAGGTCGAAGATTGCGGGACCGATCGCGCCGGCTGCGCCGCGATGAATGTGCGCGATCGCAGCGCTGTCGACGTTGTGCGTGCAGACCAGCGACAGGCGTCGCGTCGTCGTGTTCAGTTGCGCGTAGCAGCCGCCGCGCGCAGTCGAATCGCTCGCGGGCACTTCCTGATCGGAGGAGAGATGGAAGACGAAGTGCTGCGGCGATGCGACGCTCTGCAGATTCGTGAACGTGCACGTCACGCTCTCGCCGCCTTGCAGATGGATCGATGCGGCGCGCGTCGCGACGTTGCCGGTGCTGTCGGTATCGCCGCATGCGATGTCGGTGAGCGACCAGCCCGCGAGTGCGCTTTCCGTGACCGTGTACGTGCCCGCGGGCACGTCGATGAACAGCTGTTCGCCACCGTCGCTCAGTGCGAAGTTCGACGGCGTGAGCGTCGTCGTGAAGGCGAACGGCCCGCCAGCCGCGGGTGACGTCGACTTGCGAATGCGGATCGTGCCGGTCGTCGGCACCACGACGGGCGCGGAGATCTGGCCGCGGATCTCGTCCGTCGCTTCGCCGTTCTCCGGACCGTGAATGTCGATGTAGAGAAAGTACGCGGCGAAGTCGGCGACGAGTCGCGGCGTCATCGGCATCGACGCGTTGATCGGCGACGCAGGCGATGGGAACGTGTACGCGATCGGACCGGCGTGGCCGCGCGGTGCCTGATGCACGTGTGCTGCGTCCGGCGATGCGACGTTGTGCGTGCAGTTGATCGCGAGCGACGTCGCGTCGTTGCTGAGATCGACGCTGCAGTTGCCCGTCGACGACGATGATCCCGACGGCACGACCTGCGAGCCTTCGATCGGGAACGCGAGCGTGTCGACGGTGCGCGTCACGATCTGTCCGCGAATCACGCCGGCGGGACGTCCCGCGGTGTGGATGTTGAGGTAGAGATTTCCGGAGAGCAGATCCGCGACGTCGGCCGGTGTCATGCCGCTCCACGTCGCGATGACGGGACTCGCCGGCTCTCCCATGTCGAACGCGATCGTCCCCGCGACGCCGGGCGCGCCGCGATGAATGTGCATCACCGTGGGGAACTCGACGTTGTGCGTGCAGACGAGTGCGAGCTCGCTCGCGCCGGCGTCGAAACGGCCCATGCAGCCGCCGCGCTCGAGCGTCGCGACCGGCGGCGTTTCCTGATCGCCCGAAAGGTGAAAGACGAAGAGCTGATCGGTCGGCGACGTCTGCAGATTGCGGAACGTGCAACGCACGGTCTCGCCCGCGGCGACGTCGATCGACGCGGTGCGCGTGTTCGTGTCGCCGATGCTGTTGGCGTCGTCGCACGTGACGTCGGCGAGCGTGTAGCCCGCGCCGGATGGATCGTTCTCAGTGACGCTGTACGTGCCCGGCGCGACGCCCGCGAACGTCTGCGTGTCGCCGTCGTCGAGTGTGAAGCTGCCGGGCGTGATCGTTTCGGTGAAGCCGAAGCTCGTTCCGCCCGCGGGCGCAGTTTGTTTCGCGATGATGATCGTGCCGGTGCCCGCGCCTTGCGGCGGATCGCCGATCTGCCCGCGGATCTCGTCGCTCGGATTTTCTTCGGTGCCGCCGGGCGTGTGCAGATCGAGATAGAGGAACGTCGCCGCGAAGTCCGCAACGAGTCGCGGCGTCATCGGCATGTTCGCGTTGAGCGGCGACGCGGCGCTTCCGAACGTGAAGACGGTCGGACCGCTGCTGCCGAACGGCGCTTCGTGCACGTGCGCCGCGTTTGCGGCTGCGAGCGTGTGCGTGCAGTTGATCGCGAGCGACGTCGCGGGTCCGTCGAGATCGGCCGTGCACGTCGCGGTCGCGGTCGAGTCGCTGGGCGGAACGACCTGCGCGCCGTCAGCAGTGAACGCGACGAGATCGACGGTACGCGTCAGGATCTGGCCGCGGATCTCGCCGGAGGGACGTCCGGCGGTGTGGATGTTGAGATAGAGATTGCCCGCGAGCAGATCGGCGATGTCGGCGGGCGTCATCGACGTCCACGTCGCGATGACCGGCGAGGTCGCGGGATCGCCCATGTCGAACGCGATCGTGCCGTTCGTTCCGGCCGCGCCGCGATGGATGTGCATCACGGTGGCGTTCTGCACGTCGTGCACGCACGTCAGCGCGAACGACGACGCGCCGGCATCGAGCACGCCGTGACATCCACCGCTCGCCGTGCTCGGCACGGGCGGCACTTCCTGTGTTCCGCGCAGATCGAAGACGAACGTCTGCGCGAACAGCGGCAGACCGCAAAGCAATGACAATGCGACGGCAGCCAGGGCACGGCGATGCGACATGGTGGGCCTCTCTCTCAACGAAGCGGAAGCCCAAATGTAATCACAAGTCAGGGCATGCGATACAGCATCGCGTTGATGTGCATGCCCGCGCCGACGCTCGCGAAGAGCACGAGGTCACCACTCGCGAGCGTGTGTCCTTCGAGCTTGTTCTTCGTGATGAGGTCGAGCAGCGTCGGGACGGTTGCGACGCTGCTGTTGCCGAGCCAGGAGATCGTCATCGGCAGGACGCCGTCGGGCGGGGTGCTGTGGTCGAGGGAGTAGAGCTCGTTGACGATCGCCTCGTCCATCTTGCCGTTGGCCTGATGCAACAGGATCTTCTTCACGTCGCGCAGGGCGATGCCCGTGTCGTCGAGACATTTCTTCATCGAGCCGGCGACGGTTTGCAGCGCGTAGCGATAGAGCTTGCGGCCTTCCATCTTGAGGAAGAGCGCTTCGAGGAAGACTTCCTCTTTGTACGACGGTCCCATGAACAACATCGAGGAATGTTCGAGCGTGTCGGAGCGCGCGATGTGTGAGAGCACGCCTGCGTCGTCCGCTGCTTCGCGTGCTTCGAGAATCGTCGCGCCCGCGCCGTCCGCGTAGATCAGGCTGTCGCGATCGTGCGGATCGGAGATGCGCGAGAGGGTGTCGGAGCCGATGACCATCACACGTTTCGCCGCGCCCGATTTGATGAGCGAGTCGCCGACGATCATGCCTTGCAGCCAGCCGGGACATCCGAAGACGACGTCGAACGCGACGGTGCGCGGCGTCTTGATCTGCAGCCGCGCTTTCACGCGTGCCGCGAGCGCCGGGACCATGTCCGAACGCCCGCCGCGACGCACGTCGCCGAAGTTGTGCGCGACGATGATGGTGTCGAGCGTCTCGCCATCGATGCCGCTCGATTCGAGCGCATCTTTCGCGGCTTCGTACGCCATGTCGGAGGCGGCGAGATCGTCGGGGACGTAGCGGCGCTCGCGAATGCCGGTGATGGCCTCGAATTGCTCGAGGATTTCCGCGTTCGTTTTGCCGAGCGGCTTGCCGTCGGCGCTGCGAAAGTCGCGATCGAGAAAGGCCTCGTTCGGGACGCGCACGGGCGGGATGTAGCTGCCGGTTCCGGAAATGATCGAACGCACGGACATGAAGCCTCCTCGGGCGGTTACGGCATCGGAAGTTCCGATGCCGTAAGTTACGGTCGCGTAAGTTTCTTGTCAACCGGTATCGTTTTCCGATGAACGCACATCGGTACGAGCCCGGTCCTCTCGCGGATGCAAGCGCGACGCATGCCGACGGTCAATGGACGCTGGTGTTCCCGCGCGAACTGCACCATTCGCCGCAACAGGTGTGGGACGTGCTCACCAATCCCGATGCACTCCGCGCCTGGTCGCCCTTCGACGCCGATCGCAACCTCGGCGCGATCGGCCCGGTCACGCTGACCATGGCCGGCGGCGCCGCCGACGATCCCGACACCGTGTCCGACGCGACGGTGCGCATCGCCGACGCGCCACGCACGCTCGAGTACACATGGGGCCACGATCTGTTGCATTGGGATCTCGCGCCGACATCGAACGGCACGCAGCTCACGCTTCATCATCGCGTCGAAGGGAAGGAGTGGCTCGCGAAAGTCGCAGCGGGCTGGCACATCTGCCTCGACATCGCCGACGCGTATCTGTCGGGCAATCACATCGGCCGCATCGTCGGGCAGGATGCGATGGAGTACTGGACGCCGCTGAACGCCGCGTACGAACAGATGTTTTTGAGTGGAGCGGCGGGCTCTTAGCCCGCCGATGTTCTCGTTTCGGTGGGCTGAGAGCCCACCGCTCCACAGGAACGTACGGGGCTCATCCCAACAGCAGCTCGAGATCTTCCATCTCGAGTTTCCGGAGCACGCTGTTGTCCTCGGACAGAATCGAATCCGCGAGCTCACGCTTGCGGGCCTGCAACTCGAGGATCTTCTCCTCGACCGTGTCGCGCGCGATGAGGCGATATGCGACGACCGGCTTGCGGCGCCCGATGCGATGCGCGCGGTCGATGGCTTGCGCTTCGACGGCAGGGTTCCACCACGGATCGAGCAGGAAGATGTAGTCCGCGTTCGTGAGGTTCAGGCCGAGGCCGCCGGCTTTGAGGCTGATGAGAAACAGCGACGGGCCGTCGTCCGATTGAAACGCATCGACGAGCGACTGGCGATCGCGCGTCTGGCCGTCGAGGTACAGATGCTCGATCTTCTTCGACGCGAGCTCCGCGCGCACGAGGCTGAGGAACGACGTGAACTGCGAGAAGACGAGCGCGCGATGTCCCGACTCGAGCACGTCGTTCAACTCTTCCATCAACAGTTCGAGCTTCGCGCTCGGCGCATCACTGTCCGACTTCACGAGCGCGGGATGCGACGCGGCCTGCCGCAAGCGCAGCAGCGCCTCGAGGATCTGCATCCGCGACTTTCCCACGCCCGACTCGCGCACCGTGCCGAGGAGCGCCTGGCGATAGTGATCGCGCAGCTCGTCGTATTGCTCGCGCTGTTTTCCTTCGAGCTCGCAGTACAACGTCTGCTCGATACGCTCCGGCAGTTCCGGCGCGACCTGCTCTTTCGTGCGACGCAGAATCAGCGGACGCAACGCACGCGCGAGCGCCTCGCGACGTTCGGGCGGAACGCTCTTGCCCGCGAACGTGCGCGCGAACATGCGCGGCGATCCGAGGAGTCCGGGGTTGAGAAACTCGAAGAGACTCCAGAGCTCGCCGAGGTGATTTTCGATCGGCGTGCCGCTGAGCGCGAGACGATGATGGCCGCGCAGCAACAGGCTCGCCTTTGCGACCTGACTCGATGCGTTCTTGATCGCCTGCGCCTCGTCGAGGATCACGTACTCGAAGTCGACTTCGGAGAGTCGCATGATGTCGAGCCGCATCGTCGCGTACGTCGTGAGCACGACATCGTAGTCAGTGAAGACGTTCGTCGCGCGCTCGGTGCCGTGATGTTCGAGCACGCGCAGGTTCGGCGCGAAACGCTTCGCCTCCGCGGCCCAGTTGAACAGCAGCGATCGCGGCGCGACGACGAGCGACGGTCGCGTGTTGCCGTTCGCGCGCAGCTCTTCGAGCATCGCGAGCGTCTGCACGGTCTTGCCGAGTCCCATGTCGTCCGCGAGACAGCCGCCGACGCCGGTGTCGCGCAGGAAATGCAGCCAGCCGAGTCCCGCGCGCTGATACGGACGCAGCTCGGTCGTGAGCGTCGGCGGCTCCATGCGCGGCGTCGGCGACGCGTCGATGATCCGCGCGCGCAGATCGCGAAACGCCTCGTCGGTTTGCGGCGTCTTCGATTGCAGCAGCGCGTCGATGAGCAGCGCCTGCGCATTGCGAAACCGCAGACGCTCGCCCGTGCGTTTGCCGAGCTCGATGACCGGCGCGAGTGACTCGGCCCACGCCATCGGCACGATGCCGTACGAACCGTCGGAGAGTCGCAGCAGCGAGCGTTTCGTTTCGGCGGCCGCGAGCAACTCGGGCAAGCCGATGTGCACGTCGCCGAAATTCGCGCTGACGTTGAGATCGAACCAATCGATGCCGCTCGACAGCTCGAGATCGACGTCGTCCGCGACGCGCACCGGCGCCGAGTCGATCTCGATCGACCATTTCTCCTCGGAGAGTTTGCGCACGATCTGTTCGAGCAGGCCGGCGCGGATGCGATAGCTGTCCCACGTCGCGATGACGCCGAGGCCGACGAGCCGCATGCGCAGCTCTTCCTCGGCGTTGCGATTCCGGCGAATCAGTTTCTTGCCGAGCGTGTGCTGCATCTCCGTCGAGCGGCTCGACACACGCCACTCGTCGTACACGAACGACAGATCGCCGATCAGTTCCGCGCCGTGCGGATCGTGCTGCAGCGCGAGCACGGGATGCGGTTGGTCATCGACGATCGACCACCCGAGGTCGTCGGGCAGCGCGATGTTGGCCATCGGCGCGCGAAGCAAAGCCTGGCGGAACTTGTCAGAGTCGGAGTGCGGGATTTCGACGCGCGGTGTCGTGCGCAACGCGCGCAGCCACGCGCTCCGTCCGCCGTCGTCGAATCGGCTCGCGACGTGATTACGCACGAGCACGTCGGGATAGATGCTTTCGATTTCCTCGAGCGGCATCGTCGCGCCGTCGCGTTCGATGCTGCC
>DASVNL010000026.1:0-1654 GCA_036383875.1 Thermoanaerobaculia bacterium | reverse complement strand
GGAGTCGCTGCAACACGCCGGGCGAGAGCGTCGGCGTGCTGCGTTCGAGCGAGAGATAGCCAAGTCCGAGCTCGAGCAGGACGTCGAGTCGCGCGTTGAGATCGCACGCGATGCGATGCGTGACGATCGCTTTCTCGGGATGCGCTTCGTTCAGCTTCAACGTGCCGTACGGTTTCGCGAGCTCGGCGAGTCGCACGAGCGGCAGCGCGGACATCTCGGCGATGTCGAGTCCCGCGAATTTCACGGACAGCGACTCGCGACGCAGCCGCTTGCCGTGGCATACGGGGCAATCGGTGCTGAGCATGTACTGCGACACGCGCTTCTTCATGAGCGGACTCTGCGTGTTCGCGAATGTGTGGAGCACGTAACGCTGCGCACTGCTGAACGTGCCCTGATAACTCGGCTCGTCTTTGCGTTTCAGCGCGCGGCGCGTTTCGTCGGGCGTGAGTCCCGCGTACACGGGCACCGTCGGTGTTTCATCGGTGAAGAGAATCCAGTCGCGCTGCTTTTTCGGTAAGTCGCGCCACGGGGTGTCGACGTCGTAGCCCATCGTCACGAGGATGTCGCGCAGGTTCTGGCCGTGCCACGCGGGCGGCCACGCCGCGATCGCGCGTTCGCGAATCGTCAGCGACGGATCCGGAACCATCGACTTCTCCGTCACGCTGTACACGCGGCCGAGGCCGTGGCACTCGGGACACGCGCCTTCGGGCGTGTTCGGCGAGAACGACTCCGCGTACAGCAACGGCTGATTGCGCGGATAGTCGCCGGCACGCGAATAGAGCATGCGCAGCAGATTCGACAACGTCGTGACGCTGCCGACCGACGAGCGCGTCGTCGTTCCGCCGCGTTGTTGTTGCAGTGCGACCGCGGGCGGCAGCCCGTCGATCTCGTCGACGTCGGGGACGGACATCTGATGAAACAACCGCCGTGCATACGGCGACACGGACTCGAGATACCGCCGCTGCGCCTCGGCGTACAACGTGCCGAACGCCAG
The DNA here is from genome assembly GCA_036383875.1 of Thermoanaerobaculia bacterium. Classification (GTDB taxonomy): domain Bacteria; phylum Acidobacteriota; class Thermoanaerobaculia; order Gp7-AA8; family Gp7-AA8; genus QHVT01. The sequence goes on along the minus strand of DASVNL010000026.1, from coordinate 660 downwards.
CGACGACTTGCCCGACCCCGACACGCCGGTGAAGACCACGAGCGCATCGCGCGGAATGTCGACGTCGATGTCTTTGAGGTTGTGCTCGCGCGCACCTCGCACGCGAACGAAGGAATGATCGTTTTCTCGATTCACTGCGTTGATCGCTACGAGTTCTGTGCCAGACGTCGCTCGATGCGACGATCCGGCACGAGCCACACGATCGCGACGATCACGTAGAACGCCTGGCCGAGCCACGGGCGGAGAAATGCGGTGGCGATGCCGGCGAGGTAGAGCACGATCGAGAGTTTGCCTTTCCAGTCGTGCTCAACGGCGCGCGCGAGGATCGATTCTCTGCCGCCGTCCGCTTTGATGATGAGGTTCTGCAGGATCGTGTAGGCGATCGCGGCGAAGACGAAGACCACACCGTACAGTGCGGTCGGACCGGGGCTCGTCGGATGTTCGCCGACCCAGCCGGTCATGAACGGCACGAGCGAGAGCCAGAAGAGCAGATGAAGGTTCGCCCACATGATGCCGCCGGTGATGTGGCGCGTCGCGTGGAGCATGTGGTGGTGGTTGTTCCAGTAGATGCCGAGGTAGACGAAGCTGAGGAGATAGCTGAGGAGCTTCGGCACGAGCGGTCCGAGCGCGTGCAGATCGGCTCCGTGCGGCGCGTGAAGC
>DASVNL010000025.1:0-12989 GCA_036383875.1 Thermoanaerobaculia bacterium | reverse complement strand
GTGCGCGGCGAGATCCTCGAGCTGAAGAACACCATCAACACGATGGTGGATCAGCTCAACTCCTTCGCTGCGGAAGTCACGCGTGTTGCGCGGGAAGTCGGTACCGAAGGAAAGCTCGGCGTGCAGGCGGAAGTCCGCGGCGTGGCCGGTACGTGGAAGGACCTCACGGACTCCGTCAACGCGATGGCCGGCAACCTCACGGTGCAGTTGCGCGACGTCTCCGGCGTCGCGACCGCGATCGCGAGCGGCGACCTCACGCGCAAGATCACCGTCGATGTGCGCGGCGAGATTCTGCAGATCAAAGAAACGATCAACACGATGGTCGACCAGCTCTCGGCGTTCGCGTCGGAAGTCACGCGCGTGGCGCGTGAGGTCGGCACGGAAGGCATGCTCGGAGGTCAGGCCGAGGTGAAGGGCGTCGCGGGCACGTGGAAGGATCTCACCGACTCCGTGAACTCGATGGCGTCCAATCTGACCGGCCAGGTGCGAAACATCGCCGAGGTCACGACGGCCGTTGCGAACGGCGACTTGTCGAAGAAGATCACCGTCGAAGTCAAAGGCGAGATCCTCGAGCTGAAGAACACGATCAACGTCATGGTCGATCAGCTTCGCTCGTTCGCCGCGGAAGTCACGCGCGTCGCACGCGAGGTCGGCACGGAAGGAAAGCTCGGCGGCCAGGCCGACGTGCAGGGTGTCTCCGGCACGTGGAAAGACTTGACGGACTCCGTCAACTACATGGCCGCGAATCTGACCGCGCAGGTGCGCAACATCGCGGACGTCACGACGGCGGTTGCGAACGGCGACCTGTCGAAGAAGATCACCGTCGACGTCAAAGGCGAAGTCCTCGAGCTGAAGAACACCATCAACTCGATGGTCGATCAGCTCAACTCGTTCGCATCGGAAGTCACGCGCGTTGCTCGTGAAGTCGGTGTCGAAGGAAAGCTCGGCGGCCAGGCGCAGGTGCGCGGCGTCGCCGGGACGTGGAAGGACCTTACCGACAACGTCAACATGATGGCGTCGAACCTGACCGCGCAGGTGCGAAACATCGCGCAGGTCACGACGGCCGTCGCAAACGGCGATCTGTCGAAGAAGATCACCGTCGAAGTGCGCGGCGAGATCCTCGAGCTGAAAGACACGATCAACGTCATGGTCGATCAGCTCAACTCGTTCGCGGCCGAAGTCACGCGCGTGGCGCGCGAGGTCGGCACGGAAGGCATGCTCGGCGGTCAGGCCGAGGTCAAGGGCGTCTCCGGGACGTGGAAAGACTTGACGGACTCCGTGAACTCGATGGCGTCCAACCTGACTGCGCAGGTGCGAAACATCGCCGAGGTGACGACCGCGGTCGCACTCGGTGACCTGTCGAAGAAGATTACCGTCGATGTGCGCGGCGAGATCCTCGAGCTGAAGAACACCATCAACACGATGGTCGATCAGCTCAACTCGTTCGCATCCGAAGTTACGCGCGTGGCGCGTGAAGTCGGTACGGAAGGCCGGCTGGGCGGTCAGGCGCAGGTCAAGGGCGTCTCCGGTACGTGGAAAGACTTGACCGACAACGTCAACATGATGGCGTCGAACCTCACCAACCAAGTGCGCAACATCGCGCAGGTGACGACGGCCGTCGCGAACGGCGACCTGTCGAAGAAGATCACCGTCGACGTCAAGGGCGAGATCCTCGAGCTGAAGGACACCATCAACACGATGGTCGATCAGCTCAACTCGTTCGCATCCGAAGTTACGCGCGTGGCGCGCGAAGTCGGTACGGAAGGGAAGCTCGGCGGCCAGGCGCAGGTCAAAGGCGTGGCCGGCACGTGGAAGGACCTCACCGACAACGTCAACATGATGGCGTCGAACCTGACGTCGCAGGTGCGCGGCATCGCGCGCGTCGTGACGGCGATCGCGAAAGGAAATCTGAAGCAGAAGCTCGCGGTCGAAGCACGAGGAGAGATCGCGGAGCTGGGCGACACGATCAACGACATGATCGAGACGCTCGCAACGTTCGCCGATCAGGTCACCACGGTTGCACGCGAAGTCGGTGTCGAAGGACGCCTCGGCGGTCAGGCCAACGTGCCTGGCGCCGCGGGCACGTGGCGCGATCTGACGGACAACGTCAACCAGCTCGCCGCGAATCTCACGACTCAGGTGCGCGCGATCGCGGACGTCGCGACGGCCGTGACCAAGGGCGACCTCACGCGCAACATCACCGTCGAAGCGCAGGGCGAGCTCGCCGCACTCAAAGGCAACATCAACGAAATGATCCGCAACCTGCGTGAGACCACGCAGCGTAATGCGGAACAGGACTGGCTGAAGACGAACCTCGCGAAGTTCACGCGCATGATGCAGGGACAGAAGAACCTGCAGACCGTGTCGCAGATGATTCTCAGCGAGCTCGCGCCGGTGGTCGGCGCGGCGCACGGCGTGTTCTACACGATGGACACGACGCCGTCCGATCCGATCCTCAGGCTCACCGCGACGTACGCGTACAAAGAGCGCAAGCATCTCAACAAAGAGTTCCACGTCGGCGAGTCGCTGGTCGGCCAGGCCGCGTTCGAGAAGCAGCGCATTCTCATCACGAACGCGCCCGACGACTACGTGCACATCAACTCCGGACTCGGCGAGTCGAAGCCGCTGAACATCATCGTGTTGCCGATCGTGTTCGAAGGATCGGTGCTCGCGGTGATGGAGCTCGCGAGCTTCAGCAAGTTCACCGAGACCTACCAGTCGCTGCTCGATCAGCTCACGGAGTCGATCGGCGTCGTGCTGAACACGATCCAGGCGAACATGCGCACCGAGGAGCTCCTCACGCAGTCGCAGTCCCTCGCCGAGGAACTGCAGGCGCAGCAGGAAGAGCTCACGGAAACGAACAAGCGCCTCGAGTCCCAGGCGAAGTCGCTGCAGGCCTCGGAAGAGCTGCTCAAACAGCAGCAGGAAGAGTTGCAGCAGACGAACGAAGAGCTCGAAGAAAAAGCGCGACTGCTCACTGCGCAGAACGAAGAAGTCGAGCAGAAGAACCGCGAAGTCGAGAACGCGAAGCGGCAGCTCGAAGAGAAGGCCCGCCAGCTCGCGCTCACGTCGAAGTACAAGAGCGAGTTCCTCGCGAACATGTCGCACGAGTTGCGCACGCCGCTCAACTCGCTGCTCATTCTCGCCAAGCTCCTCGGCGACAACCCCGAGGGCAACCTCTCCGACAAGCAGGTCGACTTTGCGAAGACCATTCACTCGTCGGGACAGGACCTGCTCACGCTCATCAACGACATCCTCGATCTGTCGAAGATCGAGAGCGGCATGATGACCGTCGCGCTCTCGGACGTTTCATTCAAGGAGATCGCGGATCTCTCGGAGCGCACGTTCCGGCAGATCGCGGAAGACAAGAATCTCGTCTTCGACATTCAACACTCCGAGAACCTCCCATCGTCGATTCACACCGATCCGACGCGCTTGCAGCAGGTGCTCAAGAACCTGCTCGGCAACGCGTTCAAGTTCACGGAAAAGGGCGGCGTGACGCTGCGCATGGAGACCGCGCTTTCGGGCTGGTCGCCGGGTCACGACGTGCTCGATCGCGCGTCGAGCGTCATCGCGTTCAGCGTGCACGACACGGGCATCGGTATCCCCGAAGAGAAGCAGCGCATCATCTTCGAAGCATTCCAGCAGGCCGACGCGTCGACGACGCGCAAGTTCGGCGGCACCGGACTCGGACTGTCGATCAGCCGCGAAATCGCGCGTCTGCTCGGCGGCGAGATCGCGGTGTCGAGCGAGCCGGGCGCGGGCTCGACGTTCACGTTGTTCCTCCCGAACTCGTACGTCACGCAGACCGTGCGCAACGAGCGTCGTGAACAGCGTCGCGAGATGTTCAGCAGCACGATGGCGCCGCTCGGCGTGCAGCCGCTGGTCGAAGACGAACATCCGTCGATCGATCTGCGCGGCGTCGCGGTGCCGGGCGAAGAGCAGCAGGTCGTCATCATCGAAGAGCAGGTGCCGGACGATCGCGACACGATTCAGACGGGCGATCGCACGGTGCTGATCGTCGAAGACGACGTGACGTTCGCGCGCATCCTGCTCGACATGGCGCACGAGAAGGGCTTCAAGGGCATCGTCGCGACGCGCGGCGAAACGGCGCTGCAACTCGCAGCGCGATTCCGCCCCGAGGCCATCACGCTCGACATTCAACTTCCCGACATGGAAGGGTGGACGGTGCTCGATCGCCTCAAACACGATCGCGTCACGCGTCACATCCCCGTGCACATCATCTCGGCCGACGAAGAGACGGCGCGCGGTCTGCGCCTCGGCGCATTCGCGCACGCGCAGAAGCCGGTCACGAAAGAGTCACTCGATGAGGCCTTCGCGAAGATTCGCGGATTCGTCGAGCGCGCGCACAAGTCGCTGCTCGTCGTCGAAGACAACGAAGGTCAGCGTCAGGCGATCGTCGAGCTGATCGGCGAAGGCGACGTCGAGATCACCGCGGTCGGAACCGGCGCAGAAGCGTTGGAGCTCCTGAAAGAACGCCGCTTCGACTGCATGGTCCTCGACCTCGGGCTGCCCGACATGAGCGGATTCGAATTCATCAACCGGATGAAGAACGATCTCGAGATCACGGATGTCCCGATCGTCGTCTACACCGGCCGCGAGTTGTCGCGGAAGGAAGAGACGGATCTGAAGCGGATGGCCGACGCGATCATCGTCAAGGACGTCCGCTCGCCGGATCGTCTGCTCGACGAGACCGCGCTGTTCCTGCATCGCGTCGAGGAGAACCTGCCGGAGAGCAAGCGGAAGATGCTCGAGCAACTGCACGAGTCCGATCCGGTGCTGGCGGGCAAGAAGGCGCTCATCGTCGACGACGACATGCGCAACATCTACGCGCTGACGAGCCTGCTCGAGCGCCACAAGATGAAGGTGCTGTACGCGGAGAGCGGTGCCGACGGCATCGACATGCTGCGCCAGAACTCCGACATCGACGTCGTGCTGATGGACGTGATGATGCCGGAGATGGACGGCTACGAGGCGATGCGCAGGATTCGCGCGATGGACGAGTACAAGAACCTGCCGATGATCGCGCTCACCGCGAAAGCGATGAAGGGCGATCGCGAGAAGTGCATGGAAGCAGGCGCGAGCGACTACATCACGAAGCCGATCGACGCCCAGCAGCTCGTAAGTCTTTTGAGAGTTTGGTTGTACCGATAGAAGTGGCGCGTCGCTCGCAGTCTGCGAATGACGGACTGAAGTTCAATGGCCGAATCTCTAGCGATCATCGACGAAGAGACCAGGGCGGACCTCGAGAAGATCGAGGTTCGCCTCCTGACGGAAGGGATCTATCAACACTACGGCTTCGACTTCCGCGACTACTCGCTGCCGTCGTTGCGGAGAAGGATCTGGAAACGCGTGTATGCCGAGGGGCTCACGACCATCTCGGGACTGATCGAGAAAGTCCTGCACGAGCCGCAGTCGATGGAGCGGTTGCTGCTCGATCTGTCGATCAACACCACCGCGATGTTTCGCGATCCGACGTTCTACCTGTCGTTCCGGCAGAAGGTCGTCCCGCTGCTGCGCACGTATCCGTTCGTGCGCATCTGGCATGCGGGCTGTTCGACGGGCGAAGAGGTGTACTCGATGGCCATTCTTCTTCAGGAAGAAGGGCTGTACGACCGTTGCCGCATCTACGCGACCGACATCAACGAAGCCGTGCTGCAAAAAGCAAAGTCGGGGATTTTTCCTCTCCTGACGATGCAGGAAAACACCTCGAACTACATCACCGCCGGCGGCACCGGCGCGTTCTCCGACTACTACACCGCGCGCTACGACTACGCGATCTTCCGACCGTCGCTGCGCGAGAACGTGGTCTTCGCGCAACACAACCTCGTCACGGACGCGTCGTTCAATCACTTCAATGTGATCTTCTGCCGCAACGTGCTGATCTACTTCAACAACGCCCTGCAGAACCGCGTGCAGGAGCTCTTCCTCCAGTCGATGGAAATGTTCGGCATCCTCGGCCTCGGCAAAAAGGAATCGGTGCGCTACACCACCGTGACCGACAACTACGAGGAAGTGGACGTCGAGGAGAAGTTGTACAGGAGGGTGAAGTGAGTTCAGTTGTCGGTTGTCGGTTGTCGGTTGTCGGGAGGACCGGGAGACGGCGTGGTCGCCGTGCTCTTTGGCCATCGACGACGACCGTTCAAGCCGCGACGGACCGCCGCCAACCGCCAACTGCCAACCGCCAACCGATCCCATCCGGCATCCGCTCGTGGCAGGACGGCCGCGTGATCGCCGAGGCGGCGCACAAGTATCAGCTCGTGGCGATTGGATGTTCGATGGGGGGGATGCGGGCGTTGGAAGTCATCTTTGGGGCGTTGTCGAAAGACTTTCCGTTGCCCATCGTCGTCGTGCAGCATCGGTATCGCACGTCGAATGACAGCTTGCCGGCGTTCTTCCGGCGTCACACCGAGTTGTCCGTCGTCGATGCGTTGGACAAACAGTGGATTGCGCCGGGGCATGTGTATCTCGCACCGGCCGACTATCACCTGCTCGTCGATCCGGACGGGGAGTTGAGCTTGTCCGTCGATGAGCGCGTCGAGTATTCGCGGCCGTCGATCGATGTGCTCTTCGAATCGGCGGCGGATGCGTTCACGAACGGCGTCATCGGGGTCGTGCTCACGGGCGCGAATTCGGACGGCGCGCATGGTGCGAAACGAATCAAACAGCGCGGGGGCTTCGTCCTCGTGCAGGACCCGGAGACCGCGGAGTCTCCGGAGATGCCGCGTGCGGCTCTGGCCGCGACGCGCGTGGATCGGATCTTGCCTCTCGATCGGATCGGACCCTTTCTGGTCGAACTTTGTCGAAACAGCAGATGAGCGAGGATCGCGTCAACATCCTGCTGGTCGACGACCAGCGGAACAACCTGCTTGCTTTGGAGTCCATCCTGAGCGAGATGGGCGAGAACCTCGTCACCGCGGAGTCGGGGTCGGCAGCGTTGCGCCATCTGTTGCAGATGGACTTCGCCGTCGTGCTGCTCGACGTGCAGATGCCCGACATGGACGGCTTCGAGACCGCGCATCTGATCCGCTCGCGCGAACGCTCCAGCGACACGCCGATCATCTTCCTCACCGCACTCAGTCGCAGTGAGACGAACGTCTTCCGCGGCTACGAGCTCGGCGCGGTCGACTACATCTTCAAACCGTTTCATCCCGAGATCCTGCGCTCGAAGGTCAACGTGTTCGTCGAGCTGTTCCGGCGTCGCGAGGCGTTCAAGCATCAGGCGCACGAGCTCGCGCGACTGATCCGGCAGAACGAGCTGATTCTCAACGCCGCCGCGGAAGGCGTGTTCGGTGTGAATCTCCTCGGCCAGTCGACGTTCGTGAATCCCGCCGCCGCGCGCATGATCGGCCGGACCTCGGAAGAGATCGCCGGCACCGACATGCACTCGCTCGTGCATCCCGTGTTTCCGGGCGTGATCACATGCAACGTCGAACGCTGCCGGCTGCACGCCGTCGTGCATGGCGAGCCCGCGTACGACGAGGTCGAAGAGACGTTCTATCGATCCGACGGAACGAGCTTCCCGGTCGAGTTCTGCGCATCACCGATGCGCGACGAAAACGGCGAGCTCCTCGGCTCGGTCATCACGTTCCGCGACGTCACCGAGAAACGCGCCGCCGCGCTCGCAGTTGAAGCCGAGCGGCGGTATCGCGAGGCCGAGGCGCAGAACCACGCGAAAGACAACTTCCTCGCGACCCTGTCGCATGAGCTGCGCACCCCGATGACTTCGATCCTCGGCTGGGTGCAATTCCTTCGCACCGGCCACTTCGATCAGCAGGAGCTCGACGAAGCGCTGCGCACGACCGAGTCGAGCGCGCGACTACAGGCTCGCCTCATCGACGACATGCTCGACGTCTCGCGCATGATCCTCGGCAAGTTCCAGGTCGACCTGAAACCGACGCGCATCTCCGACGTCGTCGAAGCCGCGCTCACGACGGCGCGGCCGTTCGCGACCGACAACGAAGTGCGCCTCACGTGGGAGATCGAAGATCGCGAGTCGATCGTCGACGCCGACGCGAGCCGCATGCAGCAGGTCATCGGCAACCTGCTCTCGAACGCCATCAAGTTCACGCCGTCCGGCAAACACGTCGACCTTCGCGTCGACCGGATGAACGGCTCGCTGCGCATCAAAGTCACCGACGAAGGGGAGGGCATCGATCCGTCGTTCCTCCCGTACGTCTTCGACCGTCTGCGCCAGGGCGAGAGCTCGAACAAACGAAGCGGACTCGGACTCGGACTGGCGATCGCGCGGCACATCATCGAGCTGCATCACGGCGAGATCTCCGCCGCCAGCGAAGGCCTCGGCCACGGCGCCAGCTTCACGGTCATGCTGCCCGTCGCGCAGCAGCCGCAGCTCGGGCACGGCGAGCAGGCAAACATCGTCCACGCGTAGTCGCGCTCGCCGCACGGCGTTGCTAAACTCCGTGCATGTCCGATCCTTTTCTTCGAGCGACGATCGATGAAGCGCGCGCGGGTCTCCGCGAAGGCGGCATTCCGATCGGATCCGTCATCGTTCATCGCGGCGAGATTCTCGGCCGCGGCCACAATCGGCGCGTGCAGCAGGGGAGCGTCACGCTGCATGGCGAAATGGACGCGCTCGAAAATGCGGGACGTCAGCCCGCGAGCGTGTATCGCGAGTCCGTGCTCTATACGACGCTGTCACCATGCGCGATGTGCAGCGGCGCGATTCTGCTCTATGGAATCCCGCACGTGATCGTCGCGGAAAATACGACGTTCATGGGAGAGGAAGAATTGTTGCGCTCGCGCGGCGTGCGCGTCGACGTCTTGCAGGACGCGGAGTGCATCGATCTGATGAGGCACTTCATCTCCGAAAATCCGTCACTGTGGAATGAGGACATCGGGGTTTGATCCGCACCGCAAAATTATCCGAGGCCGCGCCGCTCGCCGAGCTCGCCGAGCGGACCTTTCGGGATGCGTTTGCTGCGCAAAATACTGCCGAGGATATGGATGCGTATATTGCGCGGACGTATGGCGTCGAGCATCAGCGGCGCGAATTGCAGGACCCGAAAATAACCACCTTCGTTGTGGAAAATGACGGCGCATTGATTGCGTTTGCGCAAATCAAGCATAGTGAGTCCGACGTTGAACTTGCGCGGATTTACGTCGATCGCAATTTTCACGGAAAAGGCATTGCACAAGACCTGATGCAGGCCGTATTCGACGTCGCGCGTAATGCGAACGTGCAGAGCGTGTGGCTCGGCGTCTGGGAGCACAATCCGCGCGCAATTGCCTTCTACGAAAAGTGCGGATTTCGTATCACCGGCAAGCATCCCTTCCTGCTCGGCAGCGACCTGCAGACCGACCTCGTAATGACCCGCGACCTGTGATGCGCAGTCGCGTGTGAGTTTCCATTTTTACGCTGCCGCTCAAATCCACCCCAACGGATTGCCTGCCACGTCCGTACAGCCTCTCGAAAGCAAAAAATAAAAAAATTTCTTGCGGCTGGGTGTCTCGATCGTTTACTGTGCCCGACTCGCAGGTCCCTGGTCCCAATAAACTTCAGCAGGCAGTACGGAGAGAACGTGGAAACGACTCCCTTCCCGGAGAGGGTGTGGAGGGGGAGCTTTGTGGCGAAGCTTGCCTTCGCGACAATGGTGGTCCTCACAACGTCCGCGGTGTATGCAGCGGAAGTCCTATTTCCCCAGCCGTTGCATCTGACGCGCAGGATCGAAGATCCCGTGTCGCAGACGACGTCGACGATTCACGAATATTGCGCGGGAAATCGCGTGGTAACCGTGAACGGCGATCGCGTGGCCATTGCGGATTACGCGAAGCAGGAGCTCACCGAAATCGACCGCGGCGCCGGCACGTACAGTGTCACCAGCTTCGCCGATCTCGCGAAAGCCACGCCGTCGCCGGTGCGCCGCTCGCTCACTGCAGCCGCGAATGCTACGTCCGTAGCACCTGCCGCACCGCGCTGGAAAAACGCGCCGCTCGGCATGAAGTCCTCGGGCGCAGGGCGTTCAATGGAATCCTACGAGCTGACCATGGATCGTCCGTCGGGCGAAAAGGTGAAGCTCGAGGTCGGCGTCGATCGCGGCGTCCGCCTTTCGCGCGCCGCCGTGGAAGTGCTCATCGGCGCGTCGTTTCCGAACCCGCGCAGCGATGAGCATGACGCGATTCTCGAAGCCGCCGGCGCCGCGCCTGCGAAGTCGGTCAATCGCCTCGTCACGACCAACGCGGCGAACAGCACCGACTACGGCCTCCCGGTCGAACAGGTCACCTCGTTCGAAGTCGAGAACGAGCGCCTGACGGTGCGCAACGCCATCGTCGACGTGCGGAGCGAAATGGCTCCGGACGAGCTGCTGACCATCCCGCCCGGCGCCACGCGTGTCGAGTCGCACGCCGTGCGTCTTGCCCGTGAGCTGCGCGAGCTCGATCAGCTCCCCTCGCAGTCGCAGCCGCAGTAACCGCCTCACAACTTCGCGGAACGGTGATCATGAGAGTTCGTGTCAAGACACTCCTAAGTGCCCTTGTAGCTACATTGGTGATTTCGGGGCTGCCGCTTCATGCGGGCGAAATCGCGAACGCCAGACTCGACATCCTCGGCCTCGGCCTGGAAGTCGATTCGAAGATCGTCACGACGGGCGTCGACGTCCCGTCGTACGTCCAGACGAAATTCGGCGGCAAGGAAAACGACGAGGCGCCCTCCGCGCCGGGCATGCAGGCCATCGGCGAGCTCACCGGTCCCGACATCCCCATTCCGATCTCCCTGATTGCCACACCGGGCCGCAAGTTCGCGATCCCCGCGCTTCACGAGAAGGGCGAGTACCAACTCTCCAACATCCGCCTGGTCGACGAGACCGGCGCGTTCCTGCAGCAGGCCACACCGTCGTTCGCGATCATTCAGGTCAAAGACATTTTCGAGACCCGCGTCAAAGTCCGGCAGCTCACCGCGGCCGAGCTTCGCGAGCGCGGCATCACCGTCGACTCGCGCAACTACGACGTCTACGAATACGTCGTCATCTTCGGCGTCGACGAGTCCTTCGTCGAGATCCCGTATCCGGTCATCATCGACAAGCGCACGCACCAGGTCGTGCCGGCGAAACGCGAGAGTCCGTACAAACTCCCGCCGCTGTCCGTTGCGCGCCCGCCGCGCTTCGTGCCGCCGGGCATCGACGAGTTCGAGCTCGGTCCCGGTGGCGGGGGCGGCGACAGCGAAAGCGAAGGCGGACCGGGTGGCGCGGGTCCGCGCCTTCCTGCCGCGATCATTCTGCCGAGCGGCTTCGGCGTGCTGCATCAGTTCTTCGCCGTCGTCGTGCAGGTCAGCAACACCGCGCCGGACGACGCGCAGATCACGCTCGACGAAATCACTGCGGTCATCGGCGCGCCGGGACAAATGCGCGTCGCAGGCGTGAAGCCGGCGGTCACGATCGGACAACCGGTGCCGATCTACGACTCCGTCACCGGCAACACCTATCTCGTCGCGGGCGCGCAGGGCACGGCCGAATGGTCGCTCGAAGCGCTCAAGGCCGGCACGCATCCCGTCGACGTCACCGTCGAGGCAACGTACAAGAAACCGGGACAGGAACCGTTCCGGCTGCGCGGCAAAGCGTCGACGGCGATCGTCGTCAGCGATCCGCGCTTCCAGATCAACTTCTCGCATCCCGACACCGTCCGCGCGGACGAGAACTACACCGCGTACGCGTTCGTCACGAACCTCAGCCCGCAGTCGCAGCACGTGATGCTCGACCTCAGCGACATCCCGCCGTGCTCGTCGGGCCTCGTCGTCGATCACATCTGCCGTCTCGCCGAAACGCCCGACAAGTTCGAGATGGACATGCAGCCGGGCGAGATGATCCCGGTGCCGTATCGCTTGACGTCGAAGATCACCGGCCACGTCTTCGCGGGCGCCGGCTCGGCGAACGACGAGGCACTCGGCGTCAGCGTGCGATTGCACATGGGCGTCAGCGAGAGCGGCATTCCGCTTTCGCCCGCGACGCTGGTGATGCCGCACTACGCGCGCTATCTGCCCGCCGACTTCATCGCCGCGAACATGCAGCTCCTCGGCCTCGGCTACAGCCTGGCCACCGCGCCGCTCAATCAGTACACGGCGAAGTTCCCACGCGTGATTCAGAACGACGTCTTCCAGCGCGCGCAGGAAATCGCGCGTGCCGGACAGCGCATCTTCGCGACGCGCGTCAGTCCCGAAGTCGACAACGCCGTCGAAGACCGCGACGCGATGATTCACCTCTCGCTCGATCTGCTCGGCAACGTCGAGCGCGTCGATCACCAGGCCATCGCGCCCGAGCTCTTCGAGTGGGATCAGTTGCGTCGTCAGGAAAAATCGGGACGTCGCGCCGGCGCCGCGATGGCGCGCGAGCTCGAGCGCGTCGCGCTCAATGGCCGCACGCCGCAGCAGTTCATGAACGACTTCGTGACCGCGACGTCGCATCGCACGCCGTTCCTCTTCGCGTATGCGCACGGCGCGGACGTGCCGGGGAAGACGCGTCCGTACGCGATGTCGGTGTGGGGCGCGACGACGGAAGAGAACCTCGACGTTCCCGCCGAAGCGACGACCGGCTGGGTGCGCATGCTCCCGTACTCCGAGCTCACGCAATTCAACACGCCCACGGATCGCGGCGAGCTCGCGCTCGTCGGACGCTGGACGCAGAACATGCGCGTCGTCGTCGTTCCACAGTCGTCGTCGTTCACGCTGCACCTGATCTATCCCGACACGCAGAGCGGCTCGCAGTTGCGCACCGACGTCGAGATCACCTCCGCGACGCCGGGCCAGCCGGTCTCCGTCGAAGTGATCCGCGGGTCGCGCACGCTGATCGTGCGGGGTGCGAGCGGTTCGCCGCAGGTCCATGAAATCGCCCAGACGCCGCTCCGCGTGCTCGGCGCGGCGCAGGACCTTCATCTCAACGAACACGCGCGCCTCGTCTCGTTCCTCTTCAACCGACCGCTCGGCATCGCCGACGTCGACAAATTGCGCGATCAGTTCG
>DASVNL010000024.1:0-6349 GCA_036383875.1 Thermoanaerobaculia bacterium | reverse complement strand
CGGCTGGCCCATCATCGAGTCGGCGGTGCCGAGGTCGAAGGTGACGGGGAACGAGGTGACGGTCATGCGTTTGACGGCGGCGGGCGGGCCGCCTTGTGGATTGCGGGCCATGACGAACAGCACGCCGCGTTTGCCGCGTGCGGATGGGTCGAGGTCGACGGTCACGCGGATCGACCGATCTCCGGACGACGCTTGCGGCGCCGGTGCGGGCGTGGCTTCGAGCGGCGGATGGCCTTCAGGCAGCGACTCGCCCGTCATCGCGGACGCTTGCTGCTGCGGCTGATTCTTCGCGTCGGCCGCGGCTTTCTTCATCTGCGTGAATACTTCTTCGAGTCGCGCCTTGTCCCCCGGCGACTGCTTCGCCGCCTCGGCGATCAACGCCTCGGCTTCTTTCGGCTTGTCCTGCTGCACGTAGAGCCACGCCAGCGCGACCCACGCGTCCATGTTCTTCGGATCGCTCTGCGTCGCCTTCTGGATCATCGACGTCGCGGCCGGGACTTCGCCCATCGCCATGCGCACGAGGCCCTGGAACGTCAGCGCGCGGCTGTCGTTCGGCGAGCGCTCGAGCACGATCTTCGTCTGCTCGAACACGCCCATCATGTTGTCGCGCTCGAGGTACGCCTGCGCGAGGTTGTTGCGCAGCTCGATATTGTTCGGATCGCGCTGCACTGCCGCTTCCATTTGCGCGACGAGCGGATCCGCCGGCTGCGCCATCTGCTGCTGTTGTGCGTTCGGCTGCATGCCGCCCGTGACGACACCGCCCTCTTCGCGCGGATTCGAGGACTGCCACACGAAGAAGCCGAGCGCCGCGAGAATCGCGACGGAGCCGGCGCCCCAGAGGAAGCCTTTGATCGTCGGATCCATCGCCGTCGACGCGGGCGCAGTCGCGACGGGTGTGGCCGGCGCGGTCGCGTTGTACGAGTCGAGGGCGCGCAGCGCGGCCGCGGTCTCGAGCTCGAGGCGCGTGCGCTCGTCGGGCGTGAGATCGGGGTCGCGCAGTTGCTGGATCAGCGCGTCGCGTTTCGCTTCGAGGTCTTTGCGCTGCAGGTCGTCTTCCCCCCCGATCTTCGGCGCGCTCTTGCGGCCTTTGAAGAGGAAGAAGAACACGAGGCCGAGGATCAGGCCGGCCGCGAGAATCGCGATGGCGCTGAGCCAATCGGTCGATGCATTCATGATTTGTCTCCGCTGACGAGCTCTCGGACTCGTGCGAGGTAGGGGTCGGTTTCAGTTGGCAGTTGGCGGTTGGCGGTTGGCGGTTCGGAGGCCGGGCCTTTTTCGAGGCGCTTGAGCGTCACGAAAACGATCGCGCCGCCGATGACCAACGCGATGATCGGCATGAGCCAGACCATGCTGTTGACGCCTTCGAATTTGGGCTTGAGCAGGACGAACTGGCCGTACGACAGCTCGAAGTATTTGAGGATCTGGTCTTCGGTGTAGCCGCGGGCGAGGAGCTCGCGGACCTGGTGCTTCATGTTCACGGCCATCTCGGATGGCGAGTCGGCGACGGCCATGCCCTGACAGACGGGGCAGCGCAGCAGCGATCCGACGCGATGTGTTTGCACCGCGAGCTCGTTGCCGGTGATCGGCTGGCCCTGCGGCGCGCCGACGAACTGTTGCGCATCGGGGACGCGCAGCTTGCCGCCGTCCTGCGCGACTGCTGCAAACGCAACGAGCAGCACAACCAACAGACGCACTCTCATCGCGATGCCTTTCTGAGATTCATTTGCAGGGAATCCGAGTCCATCGGACCGCTGAACTTCGCCTGGATGACGCCGTTTGCGTCGAGGAAGAACGTCTCCGGGACGCCGCCGACGCCGTACGCGATCGCGGTCTTGCCCGCGTCGTCGACGAGCGTCGGATAGGCGGTGCCGCGCTGATTGAGAAAGCCGAGGATCTTCGACTCTTCGTCCTGGAACACGACGCCGACGAATTGCACGCCGGGCTGCAGCATCTTCGCGTTCGCGACGAGCACGGGGTGCTCTTCCCAACACGGACCGCACCACGTCGCCCAGAAGTTGATGATGACCGGCTTGCCGCGGAACTGCGCGATGTCGATCGTGCGTCCCGTGCCGACTTCGCGCAGCGCGAACGTCGGTGCGGGCTTGCCGATCAGCGGCGAGCGGATCTCGTTCGGATTCTTGCCGAGTCCGACGAAGAGCACGCCGAGCAGCGCCGCGGCGATGATCACGCCGACGATGAGGACCGTGCGATTCATGCGGTCTCCGGCCGTCCGTCCACCGCGACCGTTTCCTTCGACTCCGCGACTGCACGCGCACGTCGCGCGGGGATGAGACCGAACAACGCGCCGAGCCCCATGACGATCACGGAGATCCAGATCCAGACGACGAGCGGCGTCGCGAAGACCGTGACGCTCGTCGTGACGGCGACCGGATCGATGTTGCTGATCGCGATGTAGAGATCGCCCGCGGCGGTCGTGTAAACGTCGGGCGATCCGATCGGCTCACGCATCCGTTCGTAGTGACTCATGCGCGGCGCGAGCGTCGTGACCGGCTTGCCGTTGCGCGCGACTGAGAACTTCGCGAGCGTCGACGCGCGATGCGGCTCCTGCCGTTCTTCGATGCCGAGGAACGTGAGGTCGAAGCCGGACGCCTGCAGCATTTGGCCTTTCGTGAAGTGCAGTTCCGTCGTCTGGCGATTCGAGCTGCTCACCGCGATCGCGATGAATGCGATGACGGCCGCGGCGTGCACGATGTAACCGCCGAAGCGGCGGCGTCCGCGATTGAGCTGACCTCCGGCGAACGCACTGCCGAACGACTCGCCGCGTTTCATGCGCTGCAGCATCGGCACGAACATCTCGCCGATCGTCACGTGCGCCGCGTAACCGCCGAATGCGAGCGTGATGAGCGTCCACGGCGCGCGGATGTTCGCGATGTAACCGACGATCACGAAGAGCGCAGCGGTGATGAGCGGCGGCAGGAGCGCGCGTTTCATCTGGTCGCGCGACGCGCGTCCCCACGGCAGCGCTGGTCCGACGCCGAGCACGAACAACAACGCCGCGCCGGCCGGCACGACCATGCTGTCGAAGTACGGACGTCCGACGCTCATCTGCTTGCCGTTCACGGCTTCGACGATGAGCGGGAAGACCGTGCCGATCAGCACCGTAAAGGTGAGCAGCACGAAGAGGAGGTTGTTGACGAGGAACATCGCCTCGCGACTCGCGGCGCCTTCGATCCGCCCTTCGACTTCGAGCTTGTCGATGCGGAACGCGAGCAGCGCGATCGAGAAGAGCAGCGCGACGCCGAGGAACACGAGGATCGTCGGGCCGATCGCGCTCTGGGTGAAGGAGTGGACGGAGTTGAACACGCCGGAGCGCGTCATGAAGGTGCCGAGGATGACGAGGAGGAACGTCGCCTGGATGAGCGTGATGGTCCAGCCCTTCAGGATGCCGCGACGCTCGACGACCATGATCGAGTGCAGCGCCGCGGTCGCGGTGAGCCACGGCAGGAGCGACGCGTTTTCGACCGGATCCCACGCCCAGTATCCGCCCCAGCCGAGGACTTCGTACGCCCACCAGCCGCCGAGCATGATCGCGATCGTGAGGAAGATCCACGGGAGCATCAGCGACTCGCGCAGCGGCTTGAGCACGCCGTGGCCGAGGCGGCCTTTGATCAGCGCGGCGCAGGCGAAGCCGAACGGAATGGTCATTCCGACGTAGCCCAGATAAAGGAAGGGCGGGTGGATGGCCATCAGGACGTGGTTCTGGAGAAGCGCATTCGGGCCAGGGCCGTCGAGTTGCGGGTTCGCGATGGTGACGAACGGATTGGCGGGACCGGCGATGAGGAAGCTGAAGAACGCCGCGCAGCTCAGCCAGACGCCGATCGCGTCGGGCTGGTATTCGGCGTATTGGCCGCGCGTCGACCAGGTCGCGACAAGGATGTACGCGCCGAGGACGAAGCCCCAGAAGAGGATCGAGCCTTCGAGCGAGGACCAGAGGCTGACGATCGTGACCCACGTCGGGACGCTGCGCGATCCGACCTGCGCGACGTAGCTTACGGAGAAGTCGTGCTTGAGCAGCGCGTACTCCATGAGCAGCGCCGCGGCCATGATGATCGCGGAGTAGAGGTACGCGAAACGGCGCGCCCACTTGAGGCCTTCGAGCGAGCGCGTGCGGCCGGCGGCGAAGCCGAGCAGCGCGCCCGCGGCGGAAGCCAGGAGCGACGCGAGGATGAGGATGCGTCCGAGCTGGGCCATCGGCTATTTGTCCTTCGGGACTTGCGCCTCGATCATTTTGCGGAGCTCGTTCTGATCCATCGTGTGGCCTTTTTCCGGAGCCTTGTACTCGTTGCTGTGCGAGACCATGAGGCGGCTCGACTCGAAGTAGCCCGCGCGCGTCATCGTCCCTTCGACCACGACGCCGATCTTCTCGCGAAACATCTGCGGCGGGACGCTGCTGGTGCGCACCGGCACGCGCGCGCCGCCGTCGTAGACGTCGAACGCGACGGCCGATCCGCCGAGCTTCTTGATCGAGCCGGCGGCGACCATCCCGCCGAGGCGGATCGTCGCGCCGTAGGCTTTGTCGCCGGCGTGGCGAAGATCGGTCGGCGTCCAGTAGTAGACGAGATTGTTGTTGATGCCGCTCGCGGCGATCACGCCGAACGCGATCGCGGCGACGAGGAACGCGCCGATCATGAAGAGCCGCGTGCGTTTGCGCATCGCGTCCGTGGCGGTGGTGTTGAGAGTGGTGCTGCTCATCGTGTCTTCCCGTTTTCTGTCGCGCGCGCGCGTTCGTTCCGCAGTCGCACGATCACGTTGATTCCGTAGATGAGGAACGCGGCGAACGTCAGGCCGTATGCGCCCCAGACGAACTCCCAGCCTCCGACGATCACTCCCCCGTTCATACGAGCTCCCCTGCTTCCGGCGGCGCTGCGAGCTCGTGCTGCAACCGGTAGGTCGCGATGCGCGAGCGCAGCATGATGAATCCGATCATCAGGAACAAGACGCCGAACGCATTGATGCGCAACGGCGCGTAAAAGGACGACGACACGGTCGCCGGCGTCGACTGCACCTGATGCAGCGAGTTCCACCAGCGCACGCTGTAGTAAATGATCGGGACATCGACGAACGCGATGATCGTCGCGACGGAGGACCAGATCGCACGTTTCATCGGATCGTCGACGAATTTGCGCAGCGCGAGGATGCCGAGGAACGCGAAGACGAGCACGGCGGTCGTGGTCAGGCGCGGATCCCAGTCCCACCAGACGCCCCACGTCGGCTTGGCCC
This sequence comes from Thermoanaerobaculia bacterium, assembly GCA_036383875.1. Lineage (GTDB taxonomy): Bacteria > Acidobacteriota > Thermoanaerobaculia > Gp7-AA8 > Gp7-AA8 > QHVT01. The sequence goes on along the minus strand of DASVNL010000024.1, from coordinate 1,108 downwards.
AGATCGCGCCCTGACAGCAGAGCAGAAACGCGAGCAGCACGCCGACTTCGATCGCCCCTTCCATGCGCGCGTCCCACTTGAGGTTGCTGTTGAAGAGGAACGCGACGGCGCAGCCGAATGCGAACGTCATGGCCAGCAGGCCGTTCCACGCGGTCGGGACGTGAACGTACATGATCCGCTGCACGTCCTTCATGTACGTCTCGGACGGGGCGACGAAAAGGCCGATGTACGAGCCGACCAGCAGGAGAATCACGCCGATGGCAATGAAGCCGTAGGGCGTTTTCGTGGTCGCGGGTTTCGGGACTTCCATAAGCTTCCTTACTCCTCGATGACGCGGCCGTAAAGCAGTCCGCAGAGGGACCAGTAGATCAGATCGAACGCGAACAGGAGTCCGATCCATGATTTCAGTTGCCCCATCGGGTCGCCGAGGATGACCAGCGAGGTTGCCTTGACGGACGCGAGCAGGGCCGGGACGATCAGCGGGAACAACAGCAGAGGGAGGAGAGTCTGTTTCGCCCTCACCTGCGCGGTCATCGCGGCGTACAGCGTTCCGGGTGCGGCGAGACCCGCGGCGCCGAGGACGATCACGGCGAGCAGCTTCAGCAATTCGGTCGTGCCGGCGTCGTAGAGCACGACCATCACAGGCACGAGCGCGCAGCCGAGAAGCGAGAGCTGCAGCCAGTTCGCGATGGTCTTGCCGTAGTAGAGCGCGCGCGGATTCGACGGCAGCAGCAACAGCCCTTCGAGCGCGCGATTCTCCATCTCGCCGTGAAACGACTCGGCGAGCGTCAGCGTCGAGGAGAGCAGCAGTCCGAGCCAGAGGAAGCCGGACGAGAACGTGCGCAGTGCCTGCGCGTTCGGACCGATGCCGAAGCTGAAGAGCAACAGCGACGTCGCGCCGAAGACGAGCACGGCCATGAACTGCGCGCGCGTCCGCCATTGCAGCAGCAGCTCTTTGCGCAACGCGGCCGTCAGCATGCGGCGGCCTCTCTGCGCGGCTCGTGCGCGAGCGCCTCACTCGCCGGACCTTGCCAGCTCACGCGACCTTCGTCGAGGATCAGCGCGAGGTCCGCGAGCTTCGCGGCGCGCTCCCACTGGTGCGTCGACA
>DASVNL010000023.1:0-7731 GCA_036383875.1 Thermoanaerobaculia bacterium | reverse complement strand
CGAAGCGGGCAACACCGCGACCGCGACGCTCGACGTGCTCGTCGACAAAGATCTGCCGGTCATCGTCCTCAAAGACAAAGACACGGGCCTCGTGCTCGATCCCGCTGCGATCGCGAAGTACAAACGCGACGTCGCGATTCGCATCGAGGTCACCGATGCGACGTCGAACGTGCAGTCCACATCGCTGCTCAACGGCCAGGCGTACACGTCCGAAACTCTGATCACCGTCGAACAGAACACGCACGCGCTCACCGTACATGCGGTCGACGAGGCGGGCAACGTCGCGGACGTGACGCTCGCGCTGCTCGTCGACAAGAGCGAGCCGGTGATTGCGTTCTTCGAGGGAGGAGTGCGTCTGGACGCGCGTGACCTCCACAAGTTCCTGCGCGACGCCGTCATCGACATCACCGTCACCGACGCGATCTCCACCGCGACCTACACCGCGACGCTGGCCACACCCGCGCGCGGCACGAGCGGAGCGTTCACGAGCGGTTCGACGATCGGCGTGGAAGACACGCACGAGATCACCGTCAACGCGACGGACGACGCGGGCAACACCGCGACCGCGAAGCTGACGCTGCTCGTCGACAAGACGCCGCCGTCGATCGCGTTCTCGGAGTCGGGCACGCCGCTCGACACGGTGAACGAGACGCCGTTTGCGCGCGACGTGCGCGTCGACATCGCCGTCACCGACAACCTCCCGGGCGTCGCGTACACCGCGAAGCTCGACGGCAACGACTACACGAGCGGCACGCTCATCGCGACGGACGGACATCACGTCGTCAGCGTCGCGGCAGTCGACGCGGCCGGCAATCCGAAGTCGGGCGAAGTGAAAGTGCTCGTCGACAAAGCGGGTCCGACGATCGTGATCAAGGAGAGCGGCGTCGAGCTGCTCGCGGGCAAGCGGCACGACTTCAATCGTCTGCCGTCGCTCGAGATCATCGTCGCGGACGCGCTGTCGACCGCCACCCACGTCGCGACGCTGGACGGCGTGACGTACACGTCGGGCACGCCGATCGCCGAGGGATTCCATGCGGTGGTCGTGACGGCGACGGATGCGCGGGGCAACGTGACGGAGGCGAAGCGCGACCTGTTCGTCGACGTGACGAAGCCGGTCGTGAAGCTGAAAGAAGCGGGCATCGACCTGCCGGCCAGCGGCGCGATCTTCGCGCGCGACGTGCGAGTCACCGCGGAGATCACGGATCTCAGCGAGACCGTCGACGTGGCCACGCTCGATGGACAGCCGTTCTCGCTGACGTTGCCGATCGCGAGCGAAGGCACGCACACGCTCGTCGTCACCGCGACCGACGAACTGCTGTGGCAGGGCAGCGCGACGTCGACGTTCATCGTCGACAAGACCGCGCCGAAGATCTCGGTGTTCGAAGGCACCACGATCCTGCGCGACGGCGATTCGTTCGCGCGCGAGATCGTGATTCGCGCGACGGCCGAGGACATCACGACGCCGGTGCTCAGCGCGACCATCGACGGCACGCTCTTCAACCTCGGCTCAACGTATGCCGTCGACGGCACACACACTCTCGTCGTGAACGCGGTCGACGCGGCGGGCAATCACTCGACGCCCGTCACCCTCGTCTTCCACATCGATCGCAACAAACCCGAAGTCACGCTGCTCGAAGGCACGTCGCCGTTCCCGGTCGCGCACACCTTCGATCGCGACATCACCGCCGACGTCACGATTCGCGCGGCGACGCAGACCACGACCAACGCGACCATCGACGGCGCGCCGTACACGCTCAAGGCGCCGTACGGAGTCGAAGGCCGCCATCACATCGAAGTCACCGTGACCAACGTCGCCGGTCCGACGACCGTGAAGGAAGACTTCACGATCGACAAGACCCCGCCGACGCTCGAGCTGCGCGTGCGCTTCGCGGACAAACCGGAAGTCGCGTTCACGAACGGCATGAAGTTCCGCGAGGACATCACGCCGGTCGCCATCGCGGCGGACAACCTCTCGACGCCGAAAGTCGAAGTGTTCCTCAACGGCCAGCTCCTGCCCGCGGGCACGCTCGTCACCGAAGAGAAGTTCCACACGATCTCGGCGAAAGCCACCGATGAGGCGGGCCGCAGCGTGACCGTCGGTCCGTTCGGCTTCGTCATCGACAAGACTCCGCCGGAAGTCGACGTCACCGTCGACGACAAGCCGCTCAAAGACGGCGACAAGTTCAAGACCGCCATCACGCCGGTCATCACGCCGCGCGATCTCACTGCGACGAAGATCGACGTCACGCTCGACAACCAGACGTACGACGTGGGCGCCGAGATCGTCGAAGACGGCCGCCACACGCTCGTCATCAAAGTCACCGACGACCTCGGCAACGAGACGCCGCTCGCGCCGATCCACTTCATCGTCGACAAGACGGCGCCCGTCGTGCGCGTCGTCGAAGGCGAGCCGGAGACGGCGTTCACCGGCGGCCAGTTCGACCGTCCGGTCAAGCCGGTGCTGGTCATCAACGACCTCACCGACACCATCACCAACGCAACCATCAATGATGCGCCGTGGACGTCGGGACAGGAGATCACCTCCGACGGCAAATACACGCTGAAGGTCCTCGTCACCGACGAACTCGGATGGCCGACCGTGCTCGCGCCGATCGAGTTCACGATCGATCAGGCCGCGCCCGAGATCGTCGTCACCGAGAACGGCACCGTGCTCCGAAGCGGCACGATCTTCAATCGCGACGCGCGCCCGAAGATCACCGTCACCGACACCACGACGCCGACCGTCACGCCGACGCTCAACGATCAGCCTTACGTTTCCGAAACGCTCGTCGCCGAAGAGCGCCAGCACACGTTGAAGGTGCGCGCCGTCGACGAACTCGGACATCCGGCCGAGATCCAGCCGATCACCTTCACCGTCGACAAGACGCCGCCCGTCGTCACGATCACCGAGAACGGCGTCACGTTCTCGAACAACGCGCTGCTCGATCACGACGCGCGTCCCGTCGTCACCGTGCAGGACCTGACCGCGACGACGATCGTCGCGAAGGTCGACAACCAGCCGTACGTCATCGGCACGCCGGTGACTGCGGAAGGTCCGCACACGTTCGACGTCACCGTCACCGACGCGGCGGGCTGGCCGACGACGCCGCAGACCATTCACTTCGTGATCGACAAGACCGCGCCGGTCGTCGCGATCACGATTCCGGAAAACAACAACGCGCTTCTCAAGAGCGGCGACGAGTTCGGCGTCACGATCACGCCGAAGATCACCATCACCGACATCAGCACGACGAGCGTCGTCGCGACACTCAACGGCGCGCCATACAACTTCGACACGCCGATCATCGCGGAGGGCCGCTACGTTCTGAGCGCCGTGGTCACCGACGCCGCACACTGGTCGACGCCGGTCGGTCCGATCGCATTCGTGATCGACAAGACCGCGCCAACCGTGCGCGTGCTCGAAAGCGGCGTCCCGTTCGAGGCGAAGAAGTACAACCGCGCGGTGACGCCGGTCGTCGAGATCGACGACCTCACCGAGACGATCACCAACGCGACGCTCAACGGCAACACCTGGACGAGCGGCACGACGGTTTCGGCGGACGGCAACTACACGCTGAACGTCACCGTCACCGATCACCTCAACCACCCGACCACCGTCCCGCCGATCGCGTTCACGGTCGATCAGACGGCGCCGGTCGTGCACGTCACGGAGAACGGCCAGCCGTTCAACGGCGGCGCGTTCAATCGCAACGTCCGCCCGCAGATCACCATCGACGACCTCACGTCGACGACCGTCAGCGCGCTGCTCAACGGCGCCGCGTACACGTTCGGCACGGAGATCACTGCGGAAGGGCAGTACACGCTCACTGCAACCGTCACCGACGAGCTCGGATGGTCCACGCCGGTGCCCGCGATCGTCTTCTTCATCGATCGCACGCCGCCGGTCGTCACGCTCGAGGCGAACGGCAAGCCGCTCACGAACGATCTCTGGTTCAACACCGACGTCACGCCGAAGGCGCTGATCACCGACCTCACCACGACGACCACCACCGCAACGCTCAACGGTAATCCGTACACGATGGAGACGCCGGTCACCGCGGAAGGCGAGTACACGCTCGCGGTGAAGGTCACGGATGCCGTCGGTCTCGCGACCGATGTGCCGCCGGTGAAGTTCACGATCGACAAGACGCCGCCCGCGATCACATTCAAAGTCCCGGCCGCGGATGCGGTGCTGTCGACGCCGGAAGTGATCGTCGTCGGCGACTCCGACGACGCCGTCAGCGTCGAAGTGAACGGACTCGAGGCGACGATCAACGCGACGGAGAAGGAGTACGTCACTCCGTCCGCGATCGCGTTGCTCGAAGGTCCGAACGTGCTCACCGCGCTCGGCATCGATCGCGCGGGGAACAACACCACCATCACCGAGACCGTCACGCTCGACACGCGCGCGCCGGAGCTCAGCATCGCGACGCCTGCGCGCGACGCGTGCCTCAACGTCACTGAAGTTCAGGTCACGGGCAGTATGTCCGATCCGTCGCTGACGAAGGTCACGGTGTCGGCGGGCGGCCAGTCCGTCGACGCAACGCTCGCGGCCGATCGCCGCACGTTCACCGCGACGCTGCCGGTGTCAAACGAAGGCAAGCTCTCGATTCGCGTCGAAGCGATTGACGGCAGCGGTCACGCGTCCGTCGCACTCGTGCCGGTCACGATCGACCGCACGAAGCCGGTGCTCTCGCTCACCGAAGGCGGCCTGCCGTTCATCGCGACGCTCGTCAATCGCGCGCTCGCGTTGCGCGTCGCCACGAACGATCTCGATGCGACACCGCAACTCACGATCACACTCGACGGCCAGCCGTTCGAGAACGGCTCGGCGATCAGCGCGGAGAAGACGTACGAGCTGCGCGCGAAAGCCACCGACTGCGCGGGCAACGTCTCCGATGAGCTCGTGCATCGCGTGACCATCGATCGCACCGCGCCGGTGCTGTCGTTCACGAACCCCGCGAACAACGCGACCATCGCGGCGACGCCGGCGATCACCGGCACCGTGAGCGAGCCCGCGACGATCGTCGCGGAAGGCCGCGGTCCGGCGATCGTGAACGGACTCGGGTTCACTCTCGACAACGCGCTCGCCGAAGGCGCGAACGTGTTCGTGTTCCTCGCGACCGATCTAGCGGGCAACACCTCGCGTACGCCGTACGCCGTCACCGTCGATCGCACCGCGCCGTCGGTCGCGATCACGGAGAGCGGCGCACCGATTCCGCCGGACTCCGTCTACGCGCGGCCGGTCACGCCGGTCATCGCCTCGAACGATTCCTCCGCGACGATCACCGCGACGAACAACGGCGCCGCGTTCACGTCCGGCACCGCGATCACCGCCGACGGCACGTACACGATCACCGCAAAAGCCACCGACACGCTCGGCAACGAGTCGCCGGTCGCCACCGCGACGTTCCGCATCGACCGCAGTGGTCCCGCGATCGACATCACGTCGCCGTCCGACAACGCCGTCGTCGCGACCGACACGGTCGTCGTCACTGGTACGGTCAGTGGCGCGAACAGCGTCACGGTGAACGGTGCAAACGCCGCGCTGTCGAACGGTACGTTCACCGCCACCGTCCAACTCGACCTCGGCGCAAACCTCATCACCGCCGTCGCCACCGACGACGCAGGCAACACCGCCACCGACTCGATCGACGTCGAACGCGATCCGGGCAAGCTTGCGCTGCTTCTCACAGCGCCGGCCGACAAGACGCTGACCAATCGTCCGACGACCGCGGTCGCGGGCCAGATCCTCAACGTCGCGAACGCCAACAAGGTCACGATCAACGGCGTCGAAGTGCCGTTCGATCCGGCCGGCGCGTTCCGCAAGCTCGATCACCCGCTCGTCGAAGGCAACAACGACATCACCGCGGCCGTGACGAGCAACAGCGGTCAGGTCAGCTCCGTGAAGGTCACGGTGAAGGCCGACTTCACGCCGCCGGTGCTGCTCGTCAACGCGAACGGCACTGCGCTCACCGACGGCGCGCGCTTCGCGACGTCGCCCGCGCTCACGCTGCAGGTCACGGATGAGAATCCGGACGGCGTCGTCACGAAGCTGATGGTCGACGGCGAGGTCGTGCCGGAAGGCGTGACGTCGCTGCTCGACGGCGGTCACGCGCTGACCGCGACCGCGCGCGACGCCGCCGGCAACGAGACGCGCGTCGATCGCGTGTTCTTCGTCGGCGCGTCGGGCTCTTCGAGTCAGGGCTGCGCGCTGAGCAACTTCGATCCGATCGCCAACGCCGCGGTCTTCAGCGAAGTCGTGCGCATCACCGGCCGCTCCGGCGGCGCACTCGGTGTGCTCATCAACGGCAACGCCGCCTCGGTCGCTGACGGTTCGTTCTGCGGCGACGCGACGCTCGTCCCGGGCCGCAACGAAGTCGTGATCCGCTGCGCCGATGCGTCGGGCAATCCGACCACCGACCAGCCGGTCACGCTGGTTCTCCATCGTTACGTCGATCCCACCGTCACGATCTCCGCACCTGCGGATCTGCTGACGGTCACCAACGCGAAGGCCGTCGTCACCGGCACCGTCGGCGCAGGCGTCGTCTCCGGCGACGTCAACGGCATCGGCTTCACGGTTCCGGACGACGGCGCCGCGTCGCACACGTTCACGGTTCCGGAAGTTCCGCTCAACGCGGGTCTCAACGTGATCATCGTCCGCGCTCGCACACGCTCGTCGCGCATCGCGACGGCCTCGACGCGCGTGATCCTCCTCAACGCCGCGCCGCAGATCTCGATCACGTCGCCGCTCGCATCGAGCGAAAGCGGCAATCTCTCGATCGACGTCTCCGGCACGTACGCGAACGTCACTCCGTCGACGCTCACGGTGAAACGCGGCAGCACGACGTATCCCGTCACGACGACCGCGCTCACCGACACGACCGGCACGTTCCGCGCCGCGAGCGTCACGCTCGCGCCGGACGCCGCATCGACGATCACCGTCACCGGCAGCAACGCGGCGGGCGCGCCAGGCAGCGCGAGTGTCGAAATTCGTCACGTCGCGACCGCACCGCAGATCACGATCACATCGCCCGCGGACAACACATACATCTCGTCCACGCACACCGGTCCGATCACCGTCAGCGGCACGTACACCGGCGACGGCGGCTCGACGGTCCAAGTCGGCGGCGCGACCGCGACACTCAACGACGGCTCGTTCACCGCGCAGGTCGAGCTCACCGCATCGACGTCCGGCATCACGCCGGTCATCGCACGCGTCACCACGCCCGACAATCGCAGCGCGACCGACGCGATCCGCGTGATCCGCTTCAGCGCGCCGCTCACGCTGCGCGACTCGTTCCCGACAAATGGCTCCAACGGCGTCGACTCCGGCATCACGATCGTCGCGCTGTTCTCGAACGTGCTCGACGGCGCGACCGCGAACGCGTTGCGAGTCACCGACGCGAGCGGCAACGTCGTCGACGGCAAGCTGTTCGTCGATCGCGACGCGATCGCCTTCGCGCCCGCGCGTCCGCTCGCAGCGGGCGGCTACACGGTCACGATCGCAAACACATTGAAGGATGCGTCGGGCACGCCGCTCGCCGCGACGCAGTCGTTCCTCTTCACGGTCGGCGGTAGCGCGCCGTCGAACGCTCCGATCGTCGACGACACGACGACCACCGGCTGCTTCAGCGGCACGACGCTCACCGGTCGCGTGTCCACACCGGGCGCGCGCGTCCGCCTCGACGTCGACGGCGTCTCGATGACGACGACGTCGAACGAGACCGG
>DASVNL010000022.1:0-17524 GCA_036383875.1 Thermoanaerobaculia bacterium | reverse complement strand
CTATACTTCCGACATGCACATCCTCTCTTTCCTGTTCGCGGTTGCTTTGCAGGTCACGACGCCCGTCTGGATCGACGCCCCTCCGTCCATGCCGAAGGGGACGAAGATGGCCATCCTCGAGGGCGACACGAAAGCCGCGGGCATCTTCACGATTCGCTTGAAAGTCGCGAAGGGCGCGGCGTTGCCGAAGCACACACATCCGAAACCGGAGCGCGTCACGGTGTTGTCCGGCAAGGTCCGCGTGAACATCGGCGGGAAGGAAACGACGTTCGGCGCCGGCGGGTTCTACGTCAATCCGCCGGACGAGCCGCACACCGTCGCGTTCGACGAGGACAGCGAGCTGCAGCTCACCTGCGAAGGACCGTGGGGGCTCACCTACGTCGACTGAGCTCGACATCCTGTACGAAGACGACGCCCTGATCTTCGTCAACAAGCCAGCGGGCATCGTCGTGCAGCAGCGGATGTACGAGCCGGACGAAGTCTTCCTGCACGACGTCGTGCAGCGCTACACCTCGCCTGCATTTCTGATGCAGCGACTCGATCGCGGCACGAGCGGCGTGATCTTTTTCTCGAAGCGCGCCGACATCAACGTGCGCCTCACGCGACAGTTCGAAAAGAAACGAATCTCCAAGCTCTACGTCGCACTGTGCGATGGCGAGCTCGGCGAGCGTCAGACCATCGACGCTCCGATCGCGCGCATCGGCGCGATCAAGTTCGGCATCCGCGACCACGGCAAAACCGCGGTGACTCACGTATATCCAATCGAAGCTCATGCAGACGGCTCGCTCGTCGACATCACACTCGAGACCGGCAGAACGCATCAGATTCGCGTGCATCTGTCCGCCATCGGCCATCCATTGGCAGGTGACTGGCTCTATGGAGAGAGAGACGCGACGCGGCCGATGCTGCACGCGGCGAGTTTGGAGATGACGCATCCCATGACGAATCAGACACTTCGCGTTTCTGCGCCGGTCCCGGACGACTTCAAAGCCGAGGCGGCGCGCCGCGGAATCCGTCACTGGCAGAGGACAGAAGCGACACTTGGATAGAGCAGCTAAACCATTGACAGGGCTTAGAATAAACAGCAGTGACGGGTCGTTACGACCGGCACACACAGGAGACTAAAATGAAGCACTGGACGCGATTCGCATTCGTATTGTTGTTCGTCCCCATCGTGGCGTCGGCTCAGTTCCGAGACCTCGACGCGGCGATGTCCAACCTCGAGCGCGGTTTCGGCAGCGGCGACGTTGACGCCATCGTGTCCGGCATCGGCGCAGGCGATCAGGTCATGCTGCAGTTCCCCGGCCTCACCGACAAGGAAGGCTTCTTCGGGAAGGACCAGGCCGCATACCTGCTCGACGGTCTCTTCAACAAAACCAAGCCGAGCGGCTTCGAGCGGTTGAGCGCGAAAGGGGCACGCTCGGAGGGGCAGTACCACATCAAGGCGCGCTGGACGACGTCGCAGGGAGATCGCGATCTCTACATCACCCTGCAGCAGAAGGACGGCCGCTGGACGGTCGCCTCTGTGAAGTCGGGAAGCTGACGCGCCCATAATGACGCGGGATGTCTGACGATTCACCGCGGAACGAGCACAGCAGCGCTGCGACGATCTTCGTCGCAGCGCTTTTTCTTTTGCTCGCCGGCGTCGCGTGGGGCATCTCGCAGTGGCGCGTCCACGATCTCACGCAGTCGTTCGCCAAGCGCATGGAAGCGCATCTGCGTGACGACGCCGAAAAACTCCGCGCCGAAGTCATCGCACTCGAAGCCGAGCTCGACGCATCGGCCGCGCGCATCGACGTCCTCAGCAAGGGCCGCGAGCAGAATCGCGTCGCGCTGTTCCGCATCCTGCAGAGCGAAGCGTCGAAGCCCGGACGCGGCGCGCGCCTGTTGCAGAACACCGACAGCACTGAAGTGATCGCGTGGTGGGGCGAGGATTATCGCGCCGCCGAACATCGCACGTTCCAGTTCGACGTCACGAACCTCTACGTGACGCGCTCGCGCAAAACCGCGCGGTTCACGATCGAGACGTTCGCACGCATCGAGAACGTCCCCGGCCGCCCGATCGCGCTGCATCACGGCGACGCGTGGGTCACGTCGATGTTCCTGCACGGCGGCTTCCCACGACAGGAACCGGGCACGCGACGCATCGAACTCGCGAAACGCGCCGATTCGACGTTGTGGGTCGACGCGAAACCGCGCGCGGCCGCCGAAGTGATCGCATCGGTCCGCGCAGAAGGGATGAGCATCGCCGCCGCGATTCTCGCCCTCGGCGCACTGGCCATCGCCGCGCGACATCGCAACATCGGCGTGCGCGTCGTGCTGCTCCTCCTCGCCCGCGCCGCCCTCCTCCCCGTCCACACCTCCAGCGATCCTCTCGGGCTCTTCGGCTTCGACTTGTACGGCTCGAAAATCCTCGGCCCGTTCAGCAAGTCGCCATTCGACCTCGCACTCACCGCGCTGACCATCGCCGGCATCCTCGCGTTGTTGCGACCGCTCATCTGCAAGTTGCCGGTCGTGCTGCGCGTGATCATCGCGGGCGCCGCGATGTGGGGCTTCGTGCTCATCGCGGAGAACTTCGTCCCGAACTCGCGCGTCTCCGCGCTGCCCGATCACGTCGTCCCCGCGACGGCCGCGCAGGGCATGCTGCTCACGGCGATGCTTCTCTTCGCATACGCCGTCGCGTTGCTCATCGGCACGATCTTCGTGCGATTCCGCGACGAGCTCGCGCAGCGCAATCCCGCGTTGCGCGTCGGCCTCGGCGCGCTCGTCATCGGCGCGATCGTCTTCTTCCCGCTCCACACCTTCAGCCGCGAGAGCGCGCGAATCTTCATCTCCGAGACCTACGCGCCGCTCGTCACCGGCGAAGCCGGCCAGTTGCGCACGATGATCGAGACGACGCTGAACCGCGAGTTCAAACGCATCGACCTCGAGACCATCCTTCCCGACGACTACCGGCGCGTGAGCATGGAAGATCTCGCGTACGCGCTCTGGCTGCGCTCCGACCTCTCGAAGTGGCGCATCGCCGCGGTCATCACCGTGCGCGACGAGTTCACGCAGTCCGAGATGAGCCGCTTCGGCGTCGGCCTGCCGCAGTTCGACGAACAGGTCGAAAGCGAGGGCGGCGAAGAAGTGCGCGTCGGACGCGTGCGCACGGTGCTGCTGCATCACGACTTCGACGTGACCGTGTACGGCACGACCGTCGGCTTGGGCAGCGTGCACGTCGTCAATCCCGCCGATGCGGGCGCCTCCGCATTCGCGGACGTCTATCGCGATTTCTTCGACGCCGCCGACGACGATCCGATGGGCATGCATCCGCAGCGCGAGCCCGCCGTCTACGACAAGGAAGGCATCCCGCAGAGCGTCGTCACGTATCGCCTGCCGCAGAGCCCTGCGGCTTACTACGCGCGGCTCAAGCCCGGCACCGGCGTGTGGGTGCGGTCCACCGATCCCGACGAGCCCGCGCTCTACGTGCGCCGCAGCGAAACCGCGCTCTACGCGTTTCCGCTGCAAGTCGCGACGGCGGGACAACAGATCCGGCGCTTCGGCGGCGTCGCGGTGTGGGCGCTCGCGGGACTCGTGTTCATCGTCGCCGTGCGCTTCATGCCGCGCATCCTCGTGCTGCTGCGCAATCCCGTCAGCCTCGACTTCCGCGCACGCACGTCGATCTATCTGACTGCCGTCGTGATCGTGCCGCTCATCGCGTTCGTGTTGTTCGTGCGTGCGTATCTCGCGAATCGACTCGAGACCGAATACGTCGAGCGCGGACAGAACGCACTGACCACCGCGCAGCGCGTGATCGAGGACTACCTCGGCTCGGAGGAGACGACGCCGGATCAGGTACTGAACGACGCGGTGTTCAGTTGGCTCGCACGCGTCATCGGCCACGACCTGCATCTTTATCGCGGCAATCGCCTGATGGCCTCGAGCCGCCGCGATCTGCTCGCCGCGCACGTCGAGCCCGAGCGACTCCCGGGAGATGCGTATCTCGACATCATTCTCGGCGGCAAACAACTCGTGCTCGCGCCGCGCAAAGCCGGCAGCGCGCAATACGTCGAGATCTACAGCCCCGTGAATCTGCGCGGCGGTCACGACGACACGCTCGCACTGCCGTTCATCGTGCAAGGCCGGCAGATCGAGGCGCAGGTCAACGACCTCGCGACGACGATCTATCTCCTGCTCGTCTTCATCGCCCTCGCCGCGGTCGCGGTCGCGTTCCGCATCGCGTCCGGCGTCACGCGACCGGTGCAGGGACTCGTCGCCGGCGCACGCGCCGTCGCGCGCGGCGACTTCGACGTCAACGTCGCGGTGCCCGCGGATCCCGACATCGGCCTGCTCGTCACGACGTTCCGCGACATGGCGCATTCGATCCGCAGACAACAGGACGATCTGCGTCACGAGCGCGATCGCCTGCAGACCTTGCTCGAAAACATCAACGCCGCCGTCGTCGTGCTCAACGGCTCGCGCGAGGCGGGCGAGATGAACGCGATGGCGCGACGCCTCTTCGGCATCGAGTCGTTTCCCACGTTCCCGACGGTGCGCGACTTTCTCGAACGTCATCAGCCGCGACGCGCGGAGTCGGAGGAAGTGGCGATCTCGATCGACGACAACGAGCGCACGCTGCGCGTCTCGATCGTGCCGCTGCCCGACAGCGACGAAGAAATGCTGATCGCGGAAGACGTGACCGAGATCCTGCGCTCGAATCGACTCGAAGCGTGGGGCGAGATGGCGCGGCAGGTCGCGCACGAGATCAAGAATCCGCTCACGCCGATTCAGCTCACCGCCGAACATCTGCGCGCCGTCGCCGAGCGCGACGATCCCAATCTGCCGAACGTGATCGAGACCGCGGTCGAGAACATTCTTCGTCAGGTCGTCACGCTGCGCGAGACGTCGCGAGAGTTCAGTGACTACGCATCGCTGCGCCAGCCGCATCGCAAGCAGCTCGATCTGCAAACACTGCTGCACGAGATCGCATCGGGCTACGCGGACAGCAGCGAGCGCGGCATCACATTCGAAACCGACATCGACCCTTCCACACCGCAGGCATTCCTCGGCGACGAGCGACTGCTGCGCGGCGCCGTCTCGAATCTCATCGAGAACGCGTTTCAGGCCGCGCGGCACGTGCGACTCTCATCATCGCGACGCGACTCGATCGTCTCGATCGCGGTCGAAGACAACGGCCCCGGCATCGCGCCCGAGCTCCTGCCTCGCATTTTCGATCCGTACTTTTCGACGAAGTCGACGGGCACGGGACTCGGACTCGCGATCGCGCGTAAGGCAATCGAAGAGCACGGCGGTCAGATTCATGCAGAGAATGTGAATCCCGGCCTGCGAGTTGTGATTCAGTTGCCGGTGAAATAGCCCGATGAGACCTGTCCTCGCCACGATCACTCTCGCTCTTGCGTTGCTCGCAACGCCGACCGCGCACAGCGACGTCGACGAAACACGCGCGACGCTGCGCGATCGCATGGTCCGCCTGATCAACCGCGATCGCGAGGCGTACGGCCTTCCGCCGGTGCAACTCGACCTCGCGTCGTCGGCGGTCGGCGATGCGTACTGCGAACGCCAGATTCGCAACGGCACCACCGGTCACTTCACGATCGACGGACTCGCGCCGTACATGCGCTACTCGTTCGCGGGCGGCAACGACGGCGTGAGCGAAAACGCCGCGGCGTGGTCCGCGGATTACGCATTCAATGAGCGCGCGCTGTACGAAATGCTCGGCCGCTCGCAGGACGCGATGATGGGCGAGATGCCGCCGAACGACGGCCACAAGAAAACGATCCTCGATCCGTACGCGACGCACGTCGGCGTCGGACTGGCGTGGGAGAAGGGCGAGTTCCGCCTCGTGCAGGAGTTCATCCGCCGCTACGTCGACTTCACGCGTCCTGTGCCGCGCCACGCGACGCTCGGCGACGAGGTGAAGATGACCGGCCGCGCGTTCGACGGCGTGCGTCTCGAAGCGATCACCGTGCATCACGAGCCTGCACCCGAGGCGATGACGGCGCAAGCCGCGAGCGCGATCGACACGTACTCGCTCCCCGATTTGCGCAAGGAGTACTTGCCGCGACCGCGCAGCACCATGGGACGCTCCGCGTTCGGCAGGGCGCGCCGTCGTCAGGAGATCGATCCGCGCGGCGAATTCATCACCGCGAACGACGGCGGATTCACGTTCGAAGTACCGTTCACCGACGGCCCCGGCGTCTACACGATCGTCGTGTGGGTGAGCCTCGGCGAGTCGCGCAAAGCGATCGCGGCGAGCAACATCTCGATTCGCGTGGAGCCGTTCGTGCAATCGTCCCGAGCCGAGCGCGGCGCGACGAACTCGCTTCCGCGCTGACGTCTGCAGCGCGGAGCATCACCATCACGTACGACGCGATCATCATCGGCGGCGGCCCCGCCGGCCTCACCTGCGCCATCTTCCTCGGCCGCTATCGCCGTCCCGTCCTCCTCCTCGACGCCGGCCATCCGCGCAACTACGCTACGCGCGGCATTCACGGATTCCTCGGCCAGCACTCCATCACGCCGGCCGAGCTGCTCGCGCGCGGTCGCGCCGAAGCCGAATCGGCGGGCGTCGAGATCGTCGACGCACACGCATCGAAGATCGAGCGCGACGGCGACGTCTTCGTCGTCACGACGTCGAACGGCACGCACTCCGCGCGACGCGTCGTCCTCGCCTACGGCGTGCGCGACACGCTGCCCGACATCCCCGACATCGAGTCGTACTACGGCATCACCGTGCATCACTGCCCCGACTGCGACGGCTACGAGTCGCGCGATCAACGCATCGGCGTGATCGGCTGGGGCACGAAAGCCGTCGGCCTCGCGCTGAAACTCCTCCAGTTCTCCGACGACGTCGTCGTGTTCACGCACGGTCACGCGCGCGAGTGGGACGAGGAAGAGCACAGCAAGCTGCTCGCGGAAAGCATCCGCGTGAAGGACGAGGCGATCGTCGCACTCGATGGCAAAGACGGCGAGGTCTCGTTCGCGGTGCTCGCAACCGGCGAGCGCGTGCCGGTCGCACGGCTCTTCTTCAACATCCACGTCGCGCGTTCGTGCGATCTGGCCGAGGAGTTGGGATGCGAGTGCGATCCGGAGAAGCCGAACATCGTCGCGGATGAACACGGACAGACGACGGTCGAAGGCGTGTACGCGATCGGCGATCTGACATCGGGATCGCAGCTCGCGATCACCGCAGCCGCGGATGGTGCAATCGCAGCAATCGCGATCAATCAGTCGCTGCTGCCACCGTCACGCCGCGTCTAAGCCCGTAACGCCGCCTTCCAGGCGGCCGTACCGCGGGCTTCCAGCCCGCCGCTAGCAAGATGCCAGCGGACCGGCCGGCTTGAAGCCGGCGCTACGAACTCAAACCACGATCCACAACGCTTGCCCGCGCGCGATCGCTTGCTTCGCGCTGAGCATGAGCTGCACGTACGTCTGCAAGTCGAGATCGGCGTCGACGTCTTCGTGCTCGAGATAGTGCGCCGCGAGTTTCATCAACTCGAGATCGTCCGTCGGCAGCGACGCCGCAGCGGCGAAGGCCTTCAATTCTTCGAGCAACAACGAAAGGCTTCCGACCTGCAGCGGATCGGCGAGATTCGCGATCGGCAGATGCTCGACGTGATCGAGCGCGCCCGGCACGTACACGGCCTGATATGCATCGACGGTCGCGAGTTGCGGCGAGGTGTCGACGGTGCGCAACACGCGCTGTTGCAACTGCCGCCATCCGCTCGCGTCGACCGGCTCCGACTCGTACGGATCGTGGCGATCGGGCAGCGTGAAACGCTGACGCAGCTCCGCATCGACGACGCGCGCCAGATCGCCGGCAAACACGTCACCCGCCTGACCAACAATGAAGGAGAGGGACACTCGCGGCGTATTCTAAAACGGGTTGCCGGTTGCCGGGACAGAACCGGCAACCGGCAACCGACAACTACTTCGAATACATGTCGATCACGCGCGCGATCGCGCGATGACAGACATCGCAGAATCCAACCTCGTCGCGCGTGAACATGATGCAATCCGCCTCGGGGCGATAAAGGCCTTTGGCCTCGTAGCCCGCGCCTTCGAACGCACCGACTTTGTTCGCGTACTTTTCATTGCCGAGGAAGTTCGTTTCCCACTCGAGCTCCTTGCGGAACAGCGCGTCCATCTGCGACTCCGGCACGTTCGCCTCGCGCAGCTTGCGGCGCTCCGCCTGGTACTCGCGCTGATGCGTCTCGAATGCTTCCTTCCCCCACGGCGTCGGCAGCGGCGTGCCCGGCGACACCATCTCCATCCATTTCGGATGCACGCCGTTCGCCGTGATGTTCGGCTCCCACGGCTCCTGATGCTCCGTGCCGCCCGTCTCGTACGCGACGTCGGACGTGTAGTACTCGTCGCCGAGTCCGGCGAAGTGATGTCCGAACTCGTGCACGAACACGTACTCGGAGAACGCACTGTCGACCGACGACGTCGCCTGATCGTTGAAGATTCCGCCGCCGCCGTACTGCTTCTCGTTCACGAGAATCTCGATGAAGTCGTACGGCGCCGACGACGCCGCATCGCGCAGCGCCGCGTTGTCGAGCGTGAGCACGTACCGCTCGGAGTCGAAGATGTTGTACTGCACGCCGGTCACGCTGCGGCGATCGTCGCGCGTGCGTGGACGGTTCACGCCGCTCTTCGACGCCGGCAGTTCGAGCACGCGGACGTTGAAGTCCGACTTGCGCGACTTGAACGGCTCGGTCGCGAACAACTTGCCCGCGAGACGTTCGACGTCTTTCTTCAGCTTCGGCATCTCGGCTTCGGTGTAGCCCTCGCCGATCACGAGCAGATCGACTTTCTGCGACGCCGGACCGTTGTCGAGATACGACCAGACTTTGCCGGCCGCCTTGCGATCCGCGGGATTCACGAAGCGCGACGACGGATCGACGACGGTCGACCAGACCTGCTGAAACGCGTTCAGCGCGTCGCGCTTCTTCAGCACGACCTGCACGGGTTCCTTCGGCCAGGGGAAACGAAGCGACTCGTGAAACGTCGCGGGACGTTCCTTCACGTCGGGCGTCGTCTCCCACTCGCCGTACACGGACGCGAAGCCGCGCGAGTAGACGACCTGGTTGGTGTCGCGGTCGATGACTTCGAAGTAGTACTTGCCGAGGTTGGAGGTATCGACGAGACGCGTCTTGCTGCCCGACCAGGGGCCGTCGGAGACGACCTTGTCGAGCGCGATGATCTCGTCGCCTTTCGGCGTCGACGTGTGGAAATAGTCGACGCGCATGGTCTTGTCGAGGAACAGCTCATCGAACGGCGCGGCGGAAAGAGGAAGCGCCGCGATGCAGAGGAGCAACAGAGCTTTGACACGCATGTGACCGAGTCCTTTCGGGCGCGGATTGTATTCTGCTCGGCATGCGACGACTGCTCATCACGCTTCTTCTTTTCGTCGCAGTCTCTGCGCACGCGCAGCTGCAGGAATCGATCGACGTCGTCCGCATCCTCTTCGACGTCCGCGTGACCGAGTACGGCGGCGACCCGATCCTCGGCCTCGACGCCGATGACTTCAACGTCACGATCGGCCGCAAGAAGGTGAAAGTCGAAAGCGTGCGCTGGGTCGACGAGACGACCGGCATCGTGATTTCCGCGAACGGCGTGAGCACACCCGGCGAAGACGACGTCGTGATCGAAGAGAAGCGCGGCCGTCTGATCGTGATCTTCGTGCAGACCGACTTCGCGCGCGAGCCGTCGCGCGTCGCGGGCCAGCTCAACTTCCTGAAACACGCCGAGGCGATGATCGATGCGTTCGCACCGGAAGATCGCATTGCGGTCTTCTCGTTCGACTCGCATCTCAAGTTCAGAACCGACTTCACGAACGACAAAGAAGTCGCGAAGGAACAGATTCGCGCGGCGTTGCGCACGGACATCCCGCCGCCTCCGCCGATCGTTCCGAATCCTGCGCTCGGATCGCGGTTGAAGGCCGAGGAGATGCGCGACGCGCCGAACTCCGAGACCGCACTCGTGCTTCTCGGCAACGCGCTGAGGCACGTCGAAGGCCCGAAAACATTGCTTCTTCTCGGTTGGGGACTCGGCGTGCGATCGGGCGGCGTCGTGCAGATGCGGCCGCAGTGGAAGGCCGCGCGCCAGGCGCTCGACGCATCGCGCACGAGCATCTTCGCGCTCGATACGACCGTCGCCGACTATCACGATCTGCAGGTCGGCTTGATCAAAGCGGCGGAAGACACGGGCGGCTTCTACGCGAAGACGCATCACTTCCCGCAGCTCGCCGTCGAGCGTTTGCAACGCACTCTGAGCGGTCACTACGAGCTCGAGTTGCGACGTCCCGATCAACTCGAACGCGGAACGCATCCGGTGATCGTGACGGTGAAGAATCGCAACGCGTTGGTCCTCGCGCCGCAGTCGTACACCGATCGCTGACTCGCATCACACCAACGACGGGCTTGCTGCTTGCACACAAAACTGTGCAGGAGGTTGATGCATGGCAAGCAAATACGGCAAGAAGGCTGCGGAGAAAGTGGAGAAGGTGATGCACGAGCGCAAACGCGGCACGCTGAAAAGCGGTGGCTCGGGCAAGAAAGTGACGAGCCGCAAACAGGCGATCGCGATCGGATTGTCGGAAGCGCGCGCCGCCGGCGGCAAGGTCCCGCCAGCGCCGAAGAAGTCTTCCTCGAAGAAGGCCTCATCGTCGAAGAAGGCGTCGTCATCGAAGAAGAGCACTTCGTCGAAGAAGGCCTCGTCCTCGAAGAAGTCTTCAGCGAAGAAAGCTCCGGCGAAGAAGGCTTCCTCGTCGAAGAAAACCACCTCGAAGAAATCGTCTTCGAAGAAGTCCTCGAAGAAGAAGTAACGCACGCGGAGTGCGGCGCCTCGCGCGTCGCACTCCTATACTGCGTCCGTGCGACTTCGTCCCGCGCTCCTGCTGCTCCTCGCGATCGCGCTCGCCTGGTCGGCGATCCGTCCGCACGACTACTTCACCTGGATCCTCGAAGTCTTCCCCGCGCTGATCGGCGCCGCGCTGATGCTCGCGACGCACAAGCGCTTCCCTCTCACGCCGCTCCTCGTCGTGCTGCTCTTCGTGCACGCGCTGATCCTCATCGTCGGCGGTCACTACACGTACGCGGAAGTGCCCCTCGGCTTCTGGATGCAGCGAACGTTCGGCTTCGCGCGCAATCACTACGATCGCATCGGCCATTTCGCGCAGGGCTTCGTTCCCGCGATGGTCGCGCGCGAGATCCTGATTCGCTTTCGCGTCGTGCGCGGACGCGGCTGGCTCTTCACGATCGTGGTCTGCTTCTGCCTCGCGATCAGTTCCGCGTACGAGCTGCTCGAATGGATCGTCGCCGTGATGTCCGGCTCGAAAGGCGACGCGTTCCTCGGCACGCAAGGCGACGTGTGGGACACGCAGAAGGACATGGCGCTCGCAGGGATCGGCGCGATCGTCGCGCAACTCACGTTGTCGCGTGTGCACGACCGGCAGTTGTCGCAGCTACGGAGCGTCGAAACCGACGCCATGCTCCAACACTAGAAACGCAGCATCTCCGCGCGCCTTCATCAGATCGTCCACCGGCTGCTGCATTCCGTCATCGCCGAGCGCCCACGTGCCGTAATGAATCGCGATGCTGGTCTTCGCCTGCAACACGTGATGCGCTTCGACGGCTTCAGCCGGATCGATGTGCGCCGGCTTCATGAACCAGCGCGGCAGGTACGCGCCGATCGGTAACAACGCGACGCGCATCGGGCCGAAGCGCTGCGCGATGTCGGCGTAGTGCCTCCCCCATCCGGTATCGCCAGCGAAGTAAACGTGGCCGGACGGCCCGCTGATCACGAAGCCGCCCCACAACGTCGCGTTGCGATCGGTGACGGCGCGCGCGGAGAAGTGTTGCGACGGGGTGAAGGTCACGGAGACGCGCGGATCGACGCGCGCGTCATCCCACCAGTCGAGGTCTTTCGCGTTCGGGATGCCGTGACGTTCGAGAAGCGCCGCGTTTCCAAGCGGGACGAAGAGCGGGACGCCGCGCAGACGGCGCAACGTCGCGACGTCCATGTGGTCGTAATGGTTGTGGCTCACGAGCACCGCATCGATCGGCGGCAAGTCTTCGAATCGCAGCCCGGGCGGACGATGGCGCTTCGGCCCCGTCCACTGCACGGGCGAACAGCGCTCGCTCCAGATCGGATCGGTGAGGATGTTCAAGCCATCCATCTGAATGAGGACGGTGGAGTGATTGATGTGTGTGATGCGCACGCCGCTCTCAACGCGACGCGGCGGAGGAGCTCCCGGCGTGGCATCGACCCACGCCGGCCATTTCGTCGGCGTCTTCGTGAGCTGCCACTTGAAGAACGAGCCTTCGGTCTGCCACCCCGACTGCTGGTTATGAAAGCGCTTCCCATCGAAGTGATCGGATTTCGCGCCGCGATAGTCCGGCGCGGCGAAGAACAAACGCTCGGCGATCAACCCGAGCGCGGCTGCGGCGGCAGTGATCCCAGCGGCTTTCGCAAGACGTCGCATCGGCCGCGAATCATAGCGTTGACGACGGCGCGCACGTCCGCTATCGTGAGCGCCCCGCACCGGAATAGGGTCCGCGGGTCGTTCGTTGAGACGTTCGCTGTAAACACAGGCGCTTAGCTCAGTCGGTAGAGCATCACCTTCACACGGTGGGGGTCAACGGTTCGAGTCCGTTAGCGCCTACCACTCGCCCACCAAATCAACGCCGCCCGTCGCAAGACGGGCGGCGTTTTTCGTTGGCTCGCGTCTCAGAAAAAGTTCTTGGTCGCCATGAAGTCGCGAATCTTCATTTTGTTGTTGTGAGACGAGTCCTGTTCGCCGTTCGAGAAGCGCGGCAGGTGATCGCTGATGAACTCGTGCCACATGATCGTGCGCCGGTAGTCCCAGCACCCGATTCCGAAGAGACCTTCGTCGACGCAGATGCAGTCGGCCTTGTCGTGCATCGCGAACCAGTTGTGGCCGATCTCGTGCGCCGCGATCATCATGTTCTGAAAGGCCAGCGCCGTCGTGCTCCCGCCGACGGGAGGGACGGACTGTTGGGACAGCCCAAACGTCCCCGGCTCATCAGCGACGCCCATGGTCACACCGTCCAGATCCTTGGCCGTCGTCAGGTGCGCGAAGAAGCTGTTCAGAACCTTCAGCCCTGCGCCTGATGGGGCATTGATGCCCAATCCGGCGGCGAAGTTGACGAATGGCTTGAGCGCCGTCAGGAGATTCTGGCCATTCGTCGTCGTGAGACGGTTGTTCCCGAAGTCGCCGATGGAGGCGACCACCCTGAACTCGCGCCACGTCTCGGTTTTGTAGATGCCATTGACCATGTTGATCAGCGTGGCGTGGCGAGCCTCGAAGGGCAGCGCGCCGCTGCGCGTGATGTATTGGTGGTCGGCGACCATGAGCAGAGGGATCTTGCCGTCTTTGTTCCCTCCAATGCCGCCTTCGTAGTCGATGACTTCATCGGCTTTCACCCCGTCGTCGCCATACGGGAGGACGAAATCGAGATCGCGAGTCGCGTAGACCAGATGAAGATCGGGCTTTGCTTTCGGATCAAAGTGTGACAGCGGCTCGACGAACCACCATCCGGTTTCGGACAGAACGTATCCCTCGAGACCTTCGCTCGTAATCGAGAAGCGCACTTCGCTCGCGTCCGGATCTTCGCCGGCGACTTCGCCCGCGTAGGTGATGTTGCCGGTCACGATGCGCTTCTTGATGTCGTCGCCGTCGACCTCGAGAACGATGAGGCCCTCGGCCGGCCAGACCGGAGCGGGCGAGACGACCAGCGTCAGTGGAAGTCCTCCGAGCACGAGCTCGAACGGCGTACCGCTATTTGCGTTCCGTTCGATCGTCCCGGCGTCGAGCGAAACGACCTCGGACTTCATGATGTGCGGATGATGAGAGTCTGCCGCGGCCATTGTGGCGAGGCAGAGCGACAGCACGGCAAGCAAGGCACGACGGATCATGTTTCCTCCTTGACGCCTGAAGCGCAAAGCGCCGAAGAAGGGGGCCATCGGCAGGCGTTCACGCCTGCGCGACACCGCTTCGCGGTTACATCGGAATCGTTTCGCTGTCGATCACGCCCCCGCCGATGGCCTCCTCGGTCAGGTTCTCCGTCGCGTAGGTCGTGCCGTCCTTCGTCGCGATCACAGAATTACTGACAGCCGCGACTTCGATGGAGAAATCGCCGTTGCTGTCCGAGGTCGTCGTGCCGAGGACGGCGCCGGTGTCGAGATTCTTCACTGTGATCGTGGCGCCGGAGATCGTGCCGCCTTTCTCCAGGACGATCGTCCCGCCTTCCATCCCCGTTTCGGTTGACTCACCTTGCACGACTGTGCCCGTGATCTTGAATTTCGTTGTCGACATGGAACGCTCCTTTCGTTTCATGAAGGAGTGTCCGGGAGCGACGCAAGCCCTACCTCCGAATACGGCAAGCTCACGCGCGACGCCGATGGGGTCGTGTATTCTTTTCGCGGTCCGTTCCCCCTGACAAAACGCCATGCTGTGCTCGGAGGCTTCGCCATGGCCCAGATGTTCGTGCTTTCCATCCCTGGTCAGCAGAATGTGGTTGCGCTCAGCTCGAACGACGTATTGAACGGGAGCGTGCGCACAACCCGCGTCGACTTGAAGAAACCTCCTCGTCACGCGCTGTGGACGTTCCGCTGGATCGGTGACGGTTTCGGCAACCTGTACGACCACCAGCATTACCGGATGCTGCGGCACTCGAAGGGCGAAGTAAGCCTCGCGACCGGAAATCCGTACGCGGAAGAGTTCCGGTGGAAGATCGAACACAAGTCCAACGGGACGGTGACCTTCAGTCCGCAGGGACCCGAATTCGCGAAGGAGCTCGCGCATCCGACGCCTGAATCGGGCGTCACGCTCGTGGATTACTACGGCAACGAAGCGATCACGCGATGGACGATGACCAACGTCGACAGTGCGCAATCCGTCATCGCGCCGTCGCTCGACGACGCGGCCGTCGGCGAGCGCTTCTACAACCTCGAGGTCGTCTCGCGTACGGGTGACGACAACAAGCGCCTCTATCTCGCGGTCGAGAGCGAAGTGGCCACCGAGGCTCCGCTGAAGTTCGGGAGCGACCCGAAATCGCCGTCGGCGCAATTCCGTCTTCATCCGGCCGGAACGGGACGCATCGTCTCGGACGGCAAAATCTTTGGCACCGTCGGCGGTCATGAAGGCCAAGAGCGCGTCGTGGCGACTGCGCCGGCCCCGTACGAGATCGAGTTGATCAACATGAACGGGTCGCACTCGTTCGTCCATGAAGATCGTGTGGCCATGCGAACGCCGTGGCGCAAGTATGTCGGCTGGACCAACTCGAACGAGCTGACGACGAAGGCATGGACGCCCGGCAGTGCGAACGAGATTTTCACGATCAAGAAAATCGGAGGCAAGGGCGAGATTCGCGCCGGCGATCGATTCGCGTTGCTGGCGGGGAACGGACGCCACCTCACGCACGACCGCGGCGCGGCCGACAATCACGTGAGCGCCGCGGCGCCGCACATCGATGCGTGGGAGACGTTCACGCTCGGCGCACCGCGGGTCCGCGCATTTCAACTCCGTACGAAAAATCTAGGCCGCCCTGTGACCGGAGCACGCGACCTCGTCGGTGATGTCGTGCCGCTCGTGCAGAAGTCCGATTACATCGCGGAGGAGTTCTCGCTCGACGATCGCGGCGACGGCATGTTCAGCCTCGTCTTACAAGCTCCAAACCACACCGGCGAGCTCGTGCCGCTCTCCAATCGTGGTGTCGCGGAAGGGCAGCAGGTCGCCTGCCGCATCGCCTCGCAAGCGCCCGGAATCCTCTTTCGCGTCGTTCCCGCGCCTCCTTCGTCATGGCCCGACACGCCCGATCTGACGATGGACAAGTACCGCGATCCGGCCGAGGACTATGGGCGCACCGTCATCGGCGCGGCGGGCATGATGGCCGGATTCCTGTCGGGTATCCCTGGTGGCGCCGCGATCTTCACCGCGGTCTTCGATCGCCTGTGGCCGGCGGGCAAGGTTTCGTTGCATGACGTACTGGGCCAGTTCCGCGAAGACATCCTGCGTGACGTGAAAGGCCTCATCGCCGAAAACTCCACGTTCCAGGCCACGGGTGCGCTGCGCAGCGCACATGAAAAGTATCTGATCACTTACATCAACCTGCGCCGCGCAGGCATCCACGGCGGCGCCGAGCTCACGACGGCGAAACAGACGGCGTTGTCGACCGCCGACAACTTTTCCAGCGTGCTCAATTTCCTTGCGCTGCAAAAGGTGGGAACGAAGATCTCGGAGACCGAGCAGAACGTCGCCGTGATTCGCAAGGGGTTACCGGTCTACGCGATCTGCGTCGCCGAGTACATGAACGCGCTGCAGGAAGCGGCGCTGATTCACGCGTATCAGCCCGAACTCGTGCTGCCCGACGTCCGGCTCAAGATTCGCGACCAATACATGACGTCGACGACGGACCGCGGCGCGTTCACGATGACGACCAGCAATCCGTTGCGCGTGGCGGTTCGCGTGCTGAATCGCAACGGCTCGAAGACTCTCAAACATGGCGACACCGTCGTTCTTCGTACGCCGGGCGGCACGAACATCACCGCCGTCAACGGCGGAGGCGGCGCGTTGAGCGTGAAAACCCCCGCCAGTCAGATCGGGACAAACGAAACGTACGTCATCGAACGGGCCGACGGCGGACAAACGGGGCAGGTGATCCACTCCAACGACAAGGTCGTTCTGCGCGTCGCCAACGGCGCGAACTACGTCAGCGCGCCAGGCGGTGGAGGCGCCGTGAACGCCGGCGGGACGCTGCGCGGCGAACCGGAAATCTTCACGATCGAGATCACGCCTTTCACGGTGAAGGCGGCGCCGCTGCAGGCTGCGTCGGCCTCAGACGAGCCGTCGTACGTGGCGCACGTCGCGAATCTCCGCTCGTACGCCAGCCTTCGCTACAACGATCTGCGCGACATGTTCGAGCTGCTGGTAAAGGATCGGACCGGCAAGCCCATTCACGTAAACAAGAGACACTGGCGAGAGGCGGTCCATGGTGGAGGCGGCGACGTCGGAACGGTCTCGTATGAAGACCGCTATTCGCTTTCGTTCCGCGACGACGTCTACAACATCGACATCAATTACGTGCATCCGGGCGGGCAGACCAAACCCGCTGGATGGGATGATCCGGACCGCTACGAGCCGCTGCAGTTGGCAATCGAACATTACCGGCGGCACATCGCGCAGACGTACTACTACTTCAAGTATCGCTACTTCGATGCGGTCCGCCCTCTGCTCACGATCGCTGACGACACACAACGTCTTTGCGAACAGATCTGGACGGATCCGCTCGCCGCGACTGAATTCGCATACGTGTCGAGAGCGACACCCGAGTATCAAGGCTGATGTTTTCGGCGCCGCTGTAAACGCAGCGCATCGCGCCGGACACAAACGCCGCCCATCGCAAGACGGGCGGCGTTTGTACGACTACTGGCAGGCGAATCCGCGGATTGCCAGGGTGAGGCACATGTCCCGGACGTTGTTGCGCGCGGGACCCTG
>DASVNL010000021.1:0-5050 GCA_036383875.1 Thermoanaerobaculia bacterium | reverse complement strand
GTGTGACGCTGAGCGGCTCGATCGCGGCGTACAGCTACTACCTGCTCGAGCGCACCGACGACAACACGATTCCCGGTCTCACCGCCGACAAGATTTACACCGGCGCGATGACGGACACGGGCGAGCAACTCGTTTTGCGTGACGGCAGCAACAACGTCATCGACACGGCCAACCAGAACGGATCGTGGTTCGCCGGCACGACGACCGGACGCGCCACGATGGCGCGCACCGACGTCGCGTTGTCGGGCACATCGTCGACGAACTGGCACACTTCGAACGCCTCGTACGGCTCCGGCCTCGGCCTCGGCACGCCGAAAGCCGCGAACGTTCTCGGCGGCACGTCCGACGACTGGTACACGTTGTACTTCACCGACCACCTCAACACGGTGATGCCGGATTACGGACCGAAGACGATCGCGAACGCGCTCATCGCCGCGATCGACAACGCGACGACGTCGATCGACTTTTCGGTCTACGGCTTCAACGGATGCGAAGAGATCATCGAAGCGCTCGACGCCGCGCAGGCGCGCAGCGTCACGGTGCGCGGCGTGGTCGACTCGTATCAGAGCGGCTTCTATCCGTATCGCGCGACACAGACCGTCATCGACAAGATCGGCACCGTCGTCGCGGATGCGGACGACCGCATCATGCACAACAAGTTCTTCGTCATCGACGGCCGCTACGTCTGGACCGGCTCGACGAACATCTCACGTCCCGAGATCGAAGCTGAGTACTACTCCGACGTCGCGATTCTCATCGACTCGACGGCGCTCGCCGACGTCTACACGGACGAATTCGAGGAGATGTACGGCGGCGACTTCCACACCGACAAAACGAACAACACGACGCACGTACTGCCGACGCTCTCGGACGGCACTGTGATCGAGAGTTACTTCGCTCCGACGGATGATGCGCAGACGAATGCAATCGTGCGCGCGATCAATCAGGCGCAGACGAAGATCAACATGCGTACTTTCTTCCTCACGAGCCAGACGATCGTCGACGCGCTCGAGGACGCGAAGGATCGCGGCGTCACGGTGCGCGTGATTCTCGACGCGGCGTCGGCGCACAACGAATACTCGCTGCACGAAGCTCTGCGGACGTACGGGATCTCAGTGAAGGTCGAGAACTGGGGAGGCACGGAGCACATCAAAGCCTTCTCCGTCGACGGTTGGATCGTCGTTCTCGGCTCGCAGAATTTCACCGCGTCCGGCAACACGTCGAGTGACGAGAACACGCTCTACATTCAGAACCGTCCGATGGCGACGTCGTACGATTCGGCGTTCGACACGGCGTGGAATTCGATCTCCAGCACGTGGTTGACCGCCGATCCCGATCCGGAGTCGTCGGACTCGCCGGGATCGCTGTCCGATCTCATCGACAACGACCACGACGACCTCACGGACGAGGGCGCGCCGGAGTCGATCAACACGACCAGCACGGCCGACGGCGCAATCAACATCTACTTCAACCGACAAGCGGTTCCGGCGGGTGCGACGAGCAGCAACGTCACGAACTACAACGTCAATCTCGAAGACCGCCTGACCGCGCGCATCGCAACCGCGACGTCGACGGTCGACGTGGCGACGTACGAGCTCGAGTTGCCGGACATCGTCGACGAGCTGATCGATCGCGCGGCGAACGGGGTGCGCGTGCGCATCGTCGCGGATGCGAAGGATCCGCTCAACGAAGACACGTCGGAGGACGCGAGCTACAAACGGGCCCGCGTGTTCTACGAGAAGATCCTGCGCGGCGCGGACAATACGATCGGCACGTCGGACGATGGCCACATCTTCGCGGACTCGGCGATCTTCGCCGTCGAAGACTCGACGTTCCGCACGAGCTACGGGTTGCCGTCGACGCCGACCGGTCTGTCATCGGTGACGGTGAAGATCGGCACGACGACGGTGAGCGGCTATCTGCTCGCAGACGGTGAGCTCAAGAACACCAGCGGTGGTCTCAACAACTACTACTCGTACGGCGATCAGATGCACAACAAGTTCGTGATCGTCGACGGGACGTGGGTGTGGACGGGAAGCTGGAACTTCACGGTCAACGACACGTTCGGATCGGAGGCGAATCGCACGGCGAACATCCGCTCCGGTCACACGAACCACGGCGTCGAGATTCGCTCGACCGGACTCGCGGCCGCGTACACCGCGGAGTTCGAAGAGATGTGGGGGAGCAACACGGGGACGCCGAGCAACACGGTGTCGAACTTC
Source organism: Thermoanaerobaculia bacterium (assembly GCA_036383875.1). GTDB lineage: Bacteria > Acidobacteriota > Thermoanaerobaculia > Gp7-AA8 > Gp7-AA8 > QHVT01. Next base: position 2,828 of record DASVNL010000021.1, on the reverse strand, counting down.
CACAGCCGCAAAGTCGACAGCGGGAATCACACGGTGTACGTCGGCGGGAAGCTCGTCGAGGTTTACTTCTCGCCGTCGGAAGGCGCGCTCGCGCGCGTCAACGAGATCGTCGCGAACGATGCGGATTACTCGGCGCGCTTCTGCATCTACGCGTTCTCCGATCAGACGCTCACCGACACGTTGAAATACTTGTACGAAGGTTCGACCAGCGAGCTCACTGGCACGCTGACCGGCTTCAAGATTCAGGGCGTGTTCGAGAGTGGCTACTGGAGTCAGTACTGGTCCTCGAATCTCGACATGACCTCGGTCGAGTCATCGCCTGATCCCGACTACAGCGTGCGCTGGAACAACAAAGCGCCGGTCGGTTTCGACGGCGAGGACAAACTGCTGCATCACAAGTACATGATCGTCGACGAAGGGACGGCCAGCGATCCGTTCGTCGTCACCGGCTCGATGAACTGGAGCGCGAACGGCGAGGACACGAATGATGAGAACACTCTCATCATCCACGACGCCGCGATTGCGAATCAGTTCTATCAGGAGTTCGCGGCGCGGTACTACATGGCCTACGGACTCGTCGATTTTCTGAAGTGAAGTGAGTGGAGCGGCGGGCTCTCAGCCCGCCGTGATTTTCGGAGGAGTCGGCGGGCTAAGAGCCCGCCACTCCACCTTTCGTTACGAGACCAACGCTTTCAGCGCGTCGAGGCGTTCGTTCCAGAAGAGCTTCATCTGGTCCGCGACGTCCTTCGACGGCAGTTTCATGTGGCCGAGTCCGATCACGGATTTGCCGCTGTCTTTCGCGGTGAAGCGGAGGTCGACGTTCGTGCCGTCGTCGAACTTGAGGCGCACGGATTTGTTGACCGTCGACGCGGCGCGGATGATGGTCAGGCCGGTGAACCACTTCGCGCGCTGCTTCGCATCGGCGACGGCGTGGAAGAGCGTTTCGAGCGGCACGTTGAACGTCCGGCTGCGACTCACTTCCCACGTCTTGTCCATGCGCTGGCCCTGTTCGCGAAGACCGCGCATCCGCTCGTAGCCCACGACGACCATCTGCGACCACCAGTCCGGCGTGCCGAGCGATGAGACCTGGTCAACACGTTGACGATGATCTTTGTTGCGGCCGTCGGCCGCGTCGAGCACGGCGACCCATTCGGACCAGTCACGGCCGGTCGCGGATTTCACTTTCTCGTCGGACATGCCGGCGAGGGAGACGTCGAATGGCTCGGACTTTGGTTTCGGTGCGGGCTTGACGACGTTGAGGCGGGCGGCGGTGTACGACTCGCCGGTTTTCTGCATGCGGGATCGAACGATCCGCTTGAGGTCTTTCTGCTTCGGCATCACGATCTCCTTCGTTCACGCCGCAACGCGACTCTCCGGCAACCGCGCATTGGCAAACGAAGACCGTTCTGCCGACCCGGGAGTGTGCCCCCCTTTGCCTCGCGAGGACCTTCGCCGGAGGAAGGTCGATGAGGTTTGGCGCGAGTCGCCGCCGCGCGAGATTCTAGCTCGCGCTGTGCAGAACCGCCATCCCGTAGCGCGTCTTCTTGCCCGTCTCCAGCCGCACCCGCGACACATCGACGCGTCCCGGCTCGAAGAGCATGACGACGCTCGAGCCCATGTGGAACGTGCCGAGACGATCGCCCGCGTTGATCGGGATTGGGTTCGCGTAGTCGCGCGCGGCGGTTTTGTCCGCGCCCGCGTTCGAGATGAAGGAGTCGTACGTGACGGTCATCTTGCCGACGTTCGTCGCGCCGATCATCACCACCGCGACGCGTCCGAGTGCGCCGTCGATGTAGGTCACGACGCGCTCGTTGACGGAGAAGAGCTCGTCGATGTTGGCCATCGACCAGTCGTTCACGGGCCAGAGCTTGCCGGGGATGTGGATGCTCCGCGTGATCGCGCCGCTGACGGGGGAGTGGACGTGGTGATAGTCCTGCGGAGAGAGGTAGAGGTTGAAGTACGTGCCTCCGGCGTAGCGCTGCGCGTCGGCTTCGTCGCCGAGGAAACGGGCGACGGTGTACGACTTCCCTTTGATCTGCTCGAGGCGTCCGTTCTCCACGAGGCCGTAGCCGCGCAGCGTGCCGTCGACGGGACTCACGAGATCGCTTTCGATCGGACGAAGACCTTCGCGCAGGTCGCGGATGAAGAAGTGTCCGATGGATGGATAGTCGTGCGCGGGCTTACCGGCGGCGTCGAGATCGATCTGATACGAGCGCGCGAACCAGTGCACGAGCCGCCGTGCGAGCGGACGCGGCAGCCGGGTATGCACGAGGCGTCCGATGGCGCGGCTCAGATGATTTTTCGGAACGTAGCGAAGGAAGCGATACATCGAGTTGCGAGTATTGCATGAGGGTTGCCGATCGGTTGGCGGTTGGCGGTGGAACGTGGCGGTTGGGGGTCTCCCGCCAACCGCCAACTGCCAACCGCCAACTCGTGCTTTACCGAACCGACTCAATCGCATCCGCGACGAACAGACCGTTGCGCGACCAGTCGCCGGACAGCTCGACGTAGTCGCCGCGGCGCAGGTCGGCGAAGTCGACGCGGTTGGAGCGGCGCGTGTCGGTCATGTCGACCTCGATCGTGCGGCCTCCGCGCGACTCGCGCAGGATCAGCACGCCGTCGCGACGGTCGATGCGTTCGACGGTGCCGCGCACGAAGTTGTCGTTGTAGCCGCGGTCATCGGCCCAGCCGATGTTGTCGACGTCGATGCGTCCGCCGCGGAACACGCCGCCGAGAACGATCGACACGCCGACGCGGAGATCGTTGCGGCGATTGCGCATGCGCGACGCCGGGATCCAGTACGAGTGGCGCTGGTTGTCGATCTGCAC
>DASVNL010000020.1:0-2989 GCA_036383875.1 Thermoanaerobaculia bacterium | reverse complement strand
GGAACATCTTTTCCGACGTACTTTTTGACAGGCGCCATCACTGCACCTCGACCGCGTCGTAGTAGAACTTCTGCATCACGTTCTCGGCGAGTTGCAGGCGGTACTCCTTCGCGCCGCGCACGTCGGTGATCGGCGCGACTTCGGTCCGCGCGAGCTCGCCCGCTTCGATGAACGTCTCCAGTGCGACGGGACGTCCCGCCAGAAATTCTTCGGTCTTGGTGAGTCGAAGCACGACCGGGCCGACGCCGCCGTACGCGATGCGCATCGCGTCGATGCGGCCGTCCGTGCGCGTCATCAGCATCGCGGCGGTGAACGACGAGATGTCGAGGTGCGTGCGCTTCGAGATCTTGTAGAGCTTCAGCGTCTCGCCGTCTTTCGGCAGCGGGATGAGGACGCGCGTGATGATCTCGTCGGCGGCGAGGTCGAGGGTTTTGTAGCCTTTGTAGAAGCTCGCGATCGGCACTTCACGTGGACCGTTCGCACCGGTGAGCTCGAGGCGCGCGTGCATGACGTACAGGAACGGCAGCGTGTCGGCGATCGGCGAGGCGTTCGCGATGTTGCCCGCGAGTGTGCCCGCGTTCTTGATCTGCGGCGAGCCGAAACGATCCATGATCTTCGCGAGCTCGGGGACGAGTCCGCGCACGGCCATCTCGAACTGCGCGAGGGTCACGCGCCCGCCGACGGCGAGCGTGTCGCCGTCTAGCGTGACGTCGCCGAGTCCGGGCAGACCGTCGAGTGAGAGGATCGCGTCGGGCGTGAAGCCGCGCTTCGTGCGCCACACGCCGAAGTCGGTCGCGCCCTGCACGATCACAGTCTTCGGGTTCTCCCCCTTGAATCGCGTCGCCTCGGCGAGATCCGCAGGTTTGTAAAACGAATCGATGCGCACACTTTCCGCTTCGACGGCGCGAATCGCATCGAGGATCGGACGCGACGGGTACAGGTCATCGGCTTTCGGCTGATGCTCAACGCAGTCCGCCGCGCGGATGATCGACTCGTAGCCGGTGCAGCGGCAGAGGTTGCCCGTCAGCGCTTTGCGCGCGTCGCGGTCGTCGGTCTCGAACATGCCCGCGAGGGCCATGACGAATCCGGGCGTGCAGTATCCGCACTGCGCGCCGTGGCACTTCACCATCGCGTCCTGCACGGGCGTCAGCGCGCCGTCCTTCTTCGTCAGCCCTTCGACCGTCACGATGCTCGTGCAGTCCAGCTGGAAGAGGAAGTGGATGCAGGAGTTGATCGGCCGGTAGCGCAGCGCGCCGTTTTCGACGCGCCCGACCAGCACCGTGCACGCGCCGCAATCGCCCTCTTCGCACACGATCTTCGTGCCGGTCGCGCGCTGGTCGTAGCGCAGAAATCGCGAGAGGGTCTGGAACGCATCCGCGCCCGCGATTCGATGCGGCTCACCGTTGATGTGCAGGAGAAGGTAGTCGCGCATGGATGAAGCGCGATTGTAGTGGAGCGGTGGGCTCTCAGCCCACCGGTTCGCGATTTCGGCGGGCTAAGAGCCCGCCCCTCCACTAGCCGATGCTGACCAGCTCTAGTTCGAACGTGAGATTCTTCCCCGCGAGCGGGTGATTCGCGTCGAGCGTGACCGTCGACTCGTCCATCGCGGCGACCGACACGGCGGCGTTGCTGCCGTCCGGGAAACCGACCTGCAGCATGTCGCCGACTTCGATGTCGTTGCCATCCGGGAGCTGCTCGCGCCCGACCGTGAACACGAGCTCTTCGCGACGCTCGCCGTACGCGTTGTCGGCGTCGATCTTCTTGGTCTTCTTCTCGCCCGCGGACATGCCTTCGATGGCTTCTTCGAAGCCGGGGATGACTTCGCCGGACCCGAGGGTGAAGCTGATCGGATCGCTTCCCTCGGAGGAATCGAAGACCGATCCGTCATCCAGCGTTCCTTTGTAATGCACGTGCACCACGTCGCCCTGCTTCGCCTTTGCCATCGAGAATCTCCTTTGGTGCGCGAATCCTCTCACGAGTGTCGCGGCGTGCGGAACGCCAATCAGATGCGCAGGATGATCGCGCTGCACTTGAGTCCCGTCGACTTCGCCACCGCCTCGGCATACAGCGCGACCTGCCGCTCGTAAACCTCTTCCTCGCCGGTGAGATCCGCGTTCGTCTTGAAGTCGACGACGAACCACTTCCCGCCTTCCGCGAACGCGAGATCGACGATGCCTTCGATCAGCGTGCCGTCGTCGCGCGTCAGCGTGACCGGCACTTCGCGGCGGCACTCACCGCGGAGCTCCGCATCGGCCGCGCGACGCAGCAGCTTGTACTTCAGCGCCGCCTCGACTGCCTCGACAGCGGCCTCCGCGTCTTCGTTGGTTGCGCCGAGGACGCGAGCGCAGAGTCGTGCGTACTTTTCGATCGTGTCGCGATTCGCGTCGAGCGGGATCGCGGCCATCAGCGCGTGCACAAACGTTCCGAAACGCGCACCCGCCGGACGCGGGGCCTCGCGCGGCAACTCGACGATCATCACGTCGAACACGTCGTTCGTCGATGCGCGTGCGACCTCCGTCGCGCGACTCACCGATCGCTGCGGCACCGACCCTTGCGCGACCGCTTCGACGCGTCGCGCTTCCCACTCACGGAACGCCGCGACTTCCGCGTTCGAGTCTTTCGCCGGATCCTCGGTGAGCAACTCTTTCTGACGCACGCCGAACTTCGGCTCCGCCTTCTCGAACGCGCGCGGATCCCACCAGACCACGTCGTACGCGCCGTGCTCGCTCGCGAACTCGTACTGGCCGGGCCGCACGCTCGGCATCACGATGCGATCGGGACGCGCGAGCGTCGTCTCTCGCGCGAACTTCGCGCTGTACGGCGGCTGCGGCGCCGTCGGTTCCTGATCGGGCGCGGGATAGATCGCGGGCGACAACGTCGCGAGCCAGCCCGTTTCGTGCGGACCTTCTCCGAGCGCCGTGACGACGAGCAGATCGCGCGCACGCGTCGCGGCGACGTACGCGAGTCGCGCCTCCTCGGCCTGACCTTC
>DASVNL010000019.1:0-5607 GCA_036383875.1 Thermoanaerobaculia bacterium | reverse complement strand
CGGTTCTGGCCAAGCCGTTCGAGATCGACGAGCTCGAGAAAGCCCTCGACTCGAACATCACGGACAGCAGCGACTACGAAGTCGTAGAGATTCCGTCGATCGACGAAGTCCTGCGCGGCGGGATTCTGGAATCGGCGTTCCAGCCGATCGTCCATCTCTCGGACACGTACCCTGGCTTCGCCTTCGAAGCGTTGACGCGCATCCAGGGTGCGTGGCGCCTCGGCGGCCCGGCGGAGTTGTTCGACTACGCCGCGCGCCGCGACCGTCTCACCGACCTCAATCTCGCCGCCATGCAGCGCGCGATCAGCCAGAGCGCGGAGCTGCCGTCCGGCTCCGCGTTGTTCATCAACGTCGATCCGACCGCGTTCGCGAACAGCACCATCGTCCACTCGCTGAAAGATGCGACGAGCCGCGCGGGCATCGCACCTGACCGGATCGTCCTCGAAATCACCGAGCGCTCCGCGTTCGCCGACTGCGCCGCCGCGGCGCGCACGTTCGACACTCTCCGCGAGTTCGGCGTCCGCTTCGCGCTCGACGATCACGGCTCCGCGTACTCGCACCTTTCGCTCATCAGCAGCATCCGTCCGTCGTTCATCAAGATCAGCCAGTCGTTCGGAACGGCCTTCGAGGAGGACGAGACCAAGATCCGCATCGTGCGTCACGTCGCCGCGCTCGCGCGGGACTTCGGCGCGAAGACGATTCTCGAAGGAATCGAATGCGCCGCGACGGCCACGGCAGCAGTGGCCGCCGGCATCGACTTCGGTCAGGGCTACCACTTCGGCCGCCCCTCCGTCGCAGTTCACTGGGCCGCGGGCGTCGCCGTCGCCGCGTGAAGGAATTCGAGATGACGATCATTCAATGGATCTCTCTCATCGCCGCGGTCGCGTCGGTCGCTCTGCTCGTTCTCTCACGCCGCCGCTCTGCGCGATTCGCCAATCGCGCGCATCAACTGGAGACGCTCGCCGAAATGAGCGAGCTTCTGCAGCTCAGTTCTTCCGCTGATGAAGTGACTTCGCTCCTGCCGCGATTCGGCAAGGCGCTCTTTCCGGAGTTCCACGGATCGGTGTACGTCGTCCGCTCCTCGCCCGGCACGCTCGAACTTGCAGCGTGGTGGCAGGGAGTGCAGAAGGCCGGACGCTTTCTCACGTTCCCGATGCTCGCCGCCGGCGAGAGTATGGGCGTGCTCACGCTTTCCGGCCCGATCGCGAAGATCGATCGCCGCGCCGCGGAGCACTTCACGAATCAGATCGGGCTCACGCTCGCGAGCCTGCGTCTTCTCGACGCGCTGCGCACGCGCGCAGTCCGCGATCCGCTCACCGGATTGTTCAATCGCCGCTACATGGAAGAAACGCTGCTGCGCGAACTGCTGCGCGGGGAGCGCGCGCATGTTCCCGTCGGGATCATCGTCGCGGACGTCGATCACTTCAAACGCTTCAACGACACGTACGGTCACGCCGGCGGCGATGCGCTGCTGCGCCAGCTCGCGCGAGTGATGGAGCGCGTGTTCCGCGAGAGCGACGTCGTTTGCCGCTACGGCGGCGAAGAGTTCGTGATCGTCTCGCCCGATTGCTCGCTGGACGTCCTGCGCTCTCGCGCCGAACGTCTGCGCGAAGAAGTGAAACAGCTGCAGGTCCGCATGGGCGGACGCATGCTCGGCGCGGTGACGTTGTCCGTCGGCATTGCGGTCTCGCCCGACCACGGAACCACCGTCGAAGCGCTGTTCACCAGCGCCGACCGCGCTCTGTACGCCGCGAAGAGCGGCGGACGCGATCGCGTGAACATCCCCATGGTCGAGACCATCGGCCACGCCGCCGCGTAACGGAGAACGTCAATGACTGCGATCGAACACTCCCCGTCCCTTGCCTCAATGTTGCCCGCGCCGGACGAACGCCGCAGCACGCCGCGTCATCGCGTGCGCGAGGCGATGACCGTGATCTTCGGCCGCGGCGCAGGCGCGCTGGTCGACATCAGCGCATCCGGCGCGCGCATCCGGCACTCCGCTCCCGCGCTCCTCGGATCGCGCGTGCGTCTCAGCTTCGAATGGCAACACCAGCGCTTCTCCGCGACAGGCCTCGTCCTCGCGTCACGCGTGATTGCGCTCGGCTCGGTCGAAGGCGCGCCGACGCTCTTCGAATCGCGGCTGCGCTTCGTCGCGCTGACGTCCGAGGCGGCGGAGATGCTCACGCGATTCATGGAGACGATCGAGTCGCGCGACCTGCGCAAGTGGATCGCGAATCTGCGCGGGTGGTCGCCCGAAAAGGAACGCACGAGCGAGGAGGTCTCTTTCATCCGCTGCCGCCGCCTGTTCAATCATCGATGGGAGCGCAAGTGGACGCGCGACGGGTCGCAGCCCGAGGATGGATTCACCGTGCCGTCCTCGATCGATGAGGGCGAATTGACGATGCTGTGCAACATGTGGGAGCGGAGCGACGAGGACGGCCGAGAGGTGCTGCGGCAGACCGCGCGAGCGTCCGTAGAGAGCAGTCTCGCTTAGGTGTCATCACACCAAAGTCCTACATGCGGTTGCGCTCGTTTCCGGCGTACCATAACGCCGCAGGGGCGGAATGGTGGCAAATTGGAGTCTGCTGTCAGGTCGAGATTGATACCGCTCCGTAGCCGGGGTGCGTGGCAGCGCGCTGCGATTGCGCACTTTGCCCGTACCGCGATCCTCGATCACAGCGTCGACGCCGTGGTGAAGGCCGCGTGCGAGACGCTGAACGAGGCGGCAGGAGCGGAAGCGTGTCAGGTGCTGTTCGGTCGCACGATCGAACCGGGCGCTCGACGACTCACGCCCGCGGACTACGCGATGCTCCCTCATCTGCGCGGCATGAAGTACGGCGCATTCGCGGCCGGTGAGCCGCCGGTCGGGATCTTCACGACGTCGCGACGATTCACCGAGGGCGACCTCGAAGTGCTCGAAGCCGTCGCCTCACTTCTCGGCACGGCCATCGCGAGAAATCGCGCCGAGGAAGAATTGCGGAGGCTCGCCGGAACGCTGCACTCGGTTCAGGAAGATGAACGGCGGCGACTCGCACGTGAGATTCACGACGAGCTCGGCCAGCGACTCACGGGCATGCGCTTCGATCTCGATCGTGCGCTCGACTGGATCGACGACTCACGTGCACGCGACCTCGTCACGTCGAGTCACGCGGCCGCCGGTTCGATGATCGATCTCGTGCGACAGATCGCGACGCAACTGCGGCCGCCGTTGCTCGACGACTTCGGCTTCGTCGTGGCCGTGCGGCAGGAAGTCGCGGCCCTCTGCCATCGCGCCAACCTGCACTGCCGCGTGCGCATCGCGGACGAGCTTGGCGCTCTCGAGGATCGCCTGAGCATCGCGCTCTATCGCATCATCCAGGAGTCGCTCACGAATATCGCGCGCCACGCCGATGCGAGCAACGTCTGTGTGACTGCGAGCATCGATGGCGATCGCGTGATCGCGGAGATCGTCGACGACGGACGCGGCATCGCCCCGCGCGCAGCAGGCGCGACCACATCCCTCGGATTGCTTGGCATGCGCGAGCGCGCACTTGCGTTTGGAGGAAGCGTGACCGTAACTCCGGTTCCTTCCGGCGGTACGCGTGTCTCCGTCAGCCTCCCGCTCGAGGCCGCCATGCCCACATGAAAATTCTCGTCGCCGACGACCATCAGATCGTTCGCAAAGGTCTTCAGCTCATCATCGCGCGTCGTCCGGACTGGCTGATTGCAGCCGAAGCGGCGAATGCCGCAGAGCTGTACAGCGCTCTTGCACGCGAGCACTTCGACGTCCTTGTACTCGATCTCCGCCTTGGCGGCGTGAGCGGCGTCGATGTCCTCCGCAGTATCCGTCACGAGCACGCCCATCTGCCCGTGCTCATGCTCAGCATGCATCCCGAGGAACAGTACGCCATGCATTGCCTGCGCGCGGGCGCGAGCGGCTACGTGCAGAAAGACGCGACCGCGGACGAGATTCTCGACGCCATCGAGCGCGTCGCGTCGGGACGACGCTGGGTCAGCACCGTCGTCGCGGAGCAGCTCGCGAACGAGCTCGCCCATCCGCACGAGGGACGCCCGCACGAGCGCTTGTCGATACGCGAGTCCGAGGTTTTCCGCCGGCTCGCGATCGGCGAGACCGTCACCGCGATCTCGAAGGCGATGCAGCTCAGCGTGAAGACCGTCAGCACGTACCGCACGCGCATCCTCGAGAAGACCGGCTTTCAATCGAATGCGGACATCGTCGCGTATGCGATTCGCAACAACCTGCTGTGACAAGAATCCTTTGTTCCGGTAAGAATCGTCCTACCTCCTTTTCCACCTTGTCCGATACCGGCACTCCCTCCTTCCTCTTATCCTCCGTACGGCAGTTTTTTTGCAGTTGTTCGGGTTCCCCGTCTTGATGGCAACAATGCTTCCCTGGTTCGACACGCCCGTGGCGCATGAGCGATCCCGTCGATGGCCACGCCTTGCGATCGCTGGGATGCTGTCCGCGTTTCTCGGTCCGCTTGCGCTCGGCGCCTTGTGCGTCGCAGCGATCGAGAGTCAGCGGATCGCGTGGCGCGCCGGCGTCATCCTCTTTGCCGTCGCGACGTCGTTGTTCTTCTCGATCGTGGCCGGCGCGAGCGTGCTCAGTCTGCGCGCGCGCGAGCTTCGGTATCGCACGATCGTCGAGACCGCGAGCGACGGGATCTTCATCGCCGACGCGCAGGCGCGCTTTCGATTCGTCAACGATCGATTCGCCGAGATGCTCGCGCGAACACCCGGAGAGCTCATCGGCCGTGACGGGCGCGAGTTCGTCTCCGCGGAGGATCGGCCGAGTGTCGACGATACGTTCCGCTCGCGCCGCTTCGGTCTGATCCGCTCGCATCGCGAGATTCGCTTCACGCGACCGAACGGCGAACAGCGCTCCGTCATCGCGACCACCACGACGACGCGCGGCGCGTCCGGACGGTTCTCGGGCATCGTCGGGACGATCACGGACATCACCGCGCGTGTCGCGGCCGAGGACCAGCTGCGTGCACTGTACGAGGCGAACGAGGCTGCGCATCGCACGCTCGAACGCGCACACGAAGCGTTGCGCGCGCGCGTGAACGCCACGGAAACCGCGTCGATCGAAGATCTCGCGGAGAAGCTCGCCGCCGCGAATCACGAGCTCGAAACGTTCACCTACTCCGTCTCACACGATCTGCGCGCGCCGCTGCGTGCGATGTCGGGATTCTGTCGCGAGCTGGAGCTCGGCTACAGCGACGTTCTCGATGAGCGCGGCCGCAACTACCTCCATCGCATCCATCGCGCCGCGGAGCGGATGGCGACGCTCATCGACGATCTGCTGCTGTTCTCGCGTACCTCGCGGGACACGTTGCAACGCCGCGACATCGACCTCAGCGCACTCACCCGCGATGTCGCGACGGAGCTCGTCGAACGCCATCGCGGCCGCGTCATCGAAATCGACGTCGACGACGGGTTGCGCGCGCAAGCAGACGGCCGGCTGTTGCGCATCGCTCTCGAAAATCTCCTCGGCAACGCCGTGAAATTCACCGCGCCGTGCGACGTCGCACGGATCGCCGTGAGCAGTGGTCAACGCGACGGCGTCGCCACCATCACCATCAAAGACAACGGCGTCGGCTTCGA
>DASVNL010000018.1:0-3764 GCA_036383875.1 Thermoanaerobaculia bacterium | reverse complement strand
GTTATAAAAGCGAAGCGAGGAACGAATCTTGGCGAAAATTGCGGTCGAGCTGCAGCAGGCCATTCGCGAACGGATGCGCAACGGTCACGAAGGTTCCGCGACCGCGCGGACGCTCGCATCGGGCGACGGCTGGCGCGTCGCGGATGTGCTCTGCACGTCCGGTCCCGACGATCGCCCGTTCGAAGAGCGGCACGCACACGTCTCGATGTCGATGGTGGTCGCGGGAACGTTTCAGTACCGCACCACGAAGCACGCCGAGCTCATGACCGCCGGCTCGATACTTCTCGGCCATCCGGATCTCCCCTACGAATGCTCGCACGCACACGGCACCGGCGATCGCTGCATCTCGTTTCAGTTCGCGCCCGATGCGTTCGAGCGCATCACCGGCGCACGTCCGCAGTTCCGTCCGCAGCGACTTCCGCCGATGCGCGAATCCGCACCGCTCATCGCGCGCGCATGCGCCGCACTCGACAACGCGAAGGCGTCGTGGGAAGAGCTCGCGATCGACGTCGCCGTGCGGACCGTCGAGCTCGCGAATGACGTTGCACTCGATACGCAACCCGCGCCGCTCAATGCAGCGTCGCGCGTGACGCGTGCGATCCGCGCACTCGAGCGCCATCCCGATCTGTCGCTCTCGCTGCAGTTGCTCGCGAAGGATGCGGGACTCAGTCCGTATCACTTCCTCCGAACCTTCACGCGACTCACCGGCGCGACGCCGCATCAGTTCGCACTCCGCGCGCGACTCCGCGAGGCCGCGCTCAAACTCACCGCGAGTCGCGATCGGATCATCGACGTCGCCCTCGACTGCGGGTTCGGCGACGTCTCGAATTTCAATCGCGCGTTCCGCGGTGAATTCGGCGTCAGCCCGCGCAACTATCGAAACGAAATGCTTCGATCGTCATCGAAGCATGGGAATGTCTGAATGAGTGAGGATGCAGCATGGTCAATGAAAAGCATCACTACGAAACGACGCTGATCTGGGACGGCAACCGCGGCACGGGCACGAAGACGTACGCCGATTACGGACGCGAGCATCACGTGACGATCAATGGGAAGCCCGACCTCGCGCTCAGCGCCGATCCGGCGTTTCGCGGCGACGCGGCGACGCACAACCCCGAGGACCTGCTGCTCATCGCGGTGGCGTCGTGTCACATGCTGTCGTACCTCGCGGTCTGCGCGAAGCGCGGCGTGAACGTCCTCGACTATCGCGATCGCGCGACCGGCGTGATGCAGCTCAATTCGCGCGGCGGCGGGAGTTTCATCGAGATCACGCTGCACCCCGAGGTCACGATCGACGATGCGTCGAAGGTCGAGAAAGCGACGGAGCTGCATCACGAGGCGCACGACCTCTGCTTCATCGCGAACTCGGTGAGCACGCCGATCAAGCACGAAGCGACGATCAAGGTGGCGTGACGTGTACGACCTCGCCATCGCCCTCGACAATCGTCCTGGAGCGCTCGCCGAAATGGGCGAAGCCCTCGGCCGCGCCGGCGTCAGCATCGAAGGCGGCGGCGTCTTCAGCGGCAACGCGCACTTTCTCTTTCACGATGCGGACGCCGCGACGCGCGCGCTGGAAGCCGCGGGGATTCGCGTGACGCGCGCGTCCGAGGTCGTGACGTTGCGACTGCGACAGGCGGAGCCGGGACAGCTCGGCAAAATCGCGCGGCGCATGGCCGACGCGAACGTGAACATCGAGATCCAGTACAGCGATCATGATCATCAGCTCATCCTCGTCGTCGACGATTTCGCGCGCGCCAGTCAGGTGGCGAGCGAGTGGACGCGCGGATGAACGACGTCGCCTCACTCGCGTCGCTGCTGGCCGATCCGGCCCGCGCGCGCATGCTGATGGCGCTGATGAGCGGCACCGCGCTGACGGCCACGGAGCTCGCGACGGAAGCAGGCGTCGCGCCGTCTACGGCGAGCTCGCACCTCGCGAAACTCACCGACGCACAACTGCTCACGATCGAGAAGCAGGGCCGCCATCGCTACTTCCGCCTGTTCGACGACGAGATCGCGTCGATGATCGAAGGGATCCACGGCATCGCGACGCGCGAGCCGAAACGCCGCGGTCCCGCCGATCCCGCGCTGCGCCACGCGCGCGTCTGCTACGACCATCTCGCCGGCGAGCGCGGCGTCTGGCTCTTCGAACAACTTCGCAATCGCAACCTGCTCACCGCGACGCTCGCGATCCCGAAATCCGCGCGCGGATTCTTCACCGATTTCGGCATCGATCTCGACGCGCTTGCGACGTCGCGACGCCCGTTGTGTCGCACGTGTCTCGACTGGAGCGAGCGCCGCCATCACCTCGCCGGTGCCCTCGGCACCGCCCTGCTGCAACGCGTCTTCTCTCTGCGCTGGGCGCGGCGCGAGCTCGACAGTCGCGCGGTTGCGTTCACGCCTTCGGGCGATCGCGCCTTCCGCGCGCAATTCGAAGCTTGAAATCGTGGTTTCGCCTGCCGTGCTCGCCGAGAACACTCTCAGCAAGTACGTCTCGGCGGGGAGCCGGACGCGCGGAATGGATTACTTCCGCCGCGGCCGCGTGCGCCGTCTCACGCTTGCGCCGGACGGACACATCGAAGCATCGGTGCTGGGCACCGAGGCGTACACCGTGCGTCTCAGTTTCCCCGAGGACGAGCTCGTCACGTCGTGCGACTGCCCGTGGTGGGATCAGCACAACCAGGTCTGCAAACACATCTGGGCGGCGATCCTCGCCGCGAGCCAACGCAACCTCCTCCCCGAGCGCGACCTCTTCATCGACGCCGATCCCGACGTCGCCGTGGTCGCGCCGTTTCCGCGCGCGGTGCGCGAATCGCGTCCCGCATGGCGCAGCTTCCTCGACGCACTCGGCCCCGCGCCGCCCGCCGGACGTCCGGCCGCGTCGCGCGTGATCCCCGAGGAGATCGCGTACACGATTCCGCCGCGCGCGCCGAACGCGCAGACGCTCACGTTGCAAATCGTCGGACGTGCGCGCAAGAAAAACGGCGAGTGGGGCAAGTGGCGCGCGCTGTCGATTCGTCCCGACGAGTTGCACGTGCTCAACGAATTCGATCGCACGACCATCGCGCTGATGCAGCGTCCGTACGCGTATTCGATCGAGACGACGGTGAGCGTTCCGCCATCGACGACCGCGTGGTGGTTCGAGCGCCTCGCACGCGCGAACAAACTCGCGATGCACAGCGAAGACGGCGACCTGCAACCGATCGCGTGGGACGACGGCGCACCATGGACGCTGCGCATCGCGATCGAGAACGATCACGACGCGGGGATGTACTACATCGTCGGCAGCATCGAACGCGACGGCGCGACGATGCCACTCGACGAAATCGAAAGCATCTACCCCGACGTGCTCGTGCGCAATCACGTCGCGAGCCGTTTCGACGACGGCGGACGCAGCGCATGGCTGCGCGCGTTGCGCACGACGCCGCGCGTCGAAATCCCGCACTCCGACTCTGACAAGTTCCGCCAGGCATTGCTTCGCGCGCCGATGGCCAACATCGCGCTGCCCGACGACCTCGGGTGGTCGATCGTCGACGACCAACCGCATCCCGTGCTCGCGCTGCAGCACGATCCGCACGGCGCGGAACTGATCGGTGATCTGTCGTTCGTGTACGACGAGTGGCGTGTGTCGAGCCGCTCGACGGAGATGCAGCACACGCTCGGCAAGAATCTGATTCGCCGGAATCGCAACGCCGAGGAAGAGCTGCGCATGCGGCTCGTCGGCCTCGGCGTCATCGCGACGTGGGACAGCTATCGCATCCGCGCCG